>NZ_JAUBQM010000014.1:0-91064 GCF_036701245.1 Microcoleus sp. Pol14D4 | reverse complement strand
CGCTTTTATCAACAAGGTATGCGGGCTGCAACTCTTATACAGTCTATCTCGTAGACCTCTTTGTCACCCCCCCAGCTAGAAATTAAAGCAAAAATCTGCCATCTTTTCTTTATTAATAAACCCACTGATTCGGCTGTTGGTTTTGGCTTATCTCTCACTCGCGATATTATTGCCCAACAACACGGTGGCATTTTAAAGGTAGAAAGTGAAATGTGAGTTTATACGAAATTTATCATTACTTTGCCCAAACTTTAATCGGCGCGATCGACCTTTCTATTGATCGAGCTTGAAATACCTTTATTTTACCCAAAAATGTGATACCGTGAATATCTGTATTATTAAAAATTTTTACAGTTGTCAAAAATCACAAAAATCCGGCAAACAGTCTCCGCGCGTGCGGAGCTATCGAACGCGCGTTCGGGGCCGTTGCGGTAGGAAATCGCCTTTGAGTTGAGCCAATTTAACCAAAGCCTGCAACTACCTCAACTGTTTGACAGAAAACTAACCTCTGATTCGGTGAATTTTAATCATTTTAAAAAAAAATCTATTCATTACATAAAAAAATGAGAATGCAAGGAAAAATATCTCAAACTTCTGGTTAACGTAAAGGCTGTAAAAAATCTAATTTAGGAGAGATAAATTAAGCATTACTTAAAACTCTAGAAAAGCCGATGGTCTAAGTTTAGACAAATTTTAATAGAGGCGAACCCAACAGGATATTCGTTCGCCAAAACAAAGAAACCCTTGCTAGAGTTTTCGGTAATAATAAAAAGGTGACAATTGCAACCGAAGGCGAGCCAAAAAATGTCAAAATTAGTCAGAGATGCTCCTGCCGATCGCGCAATGGAACCGAGTTTCTTCGTTCCACTTTCGGAGATTCCCTGACTTGATTACGTTAATAAACCGGGTTTATGTGTAAGTTTTGTTAGCATTATTCTCAATAATTGATACTTAATGAAGTAGCAAATTATGCCCCTTTTTCAGTAAATATACGGGAGCTAAAATGGTCGATCGACCTCCAAACCTCGAAAAAATACGGAAATGCAGCGTGAGTAGCTGCTAAGTGCTAGCAGAATGAGGAGAATATGTTCTTTGCCTTTTTGAGTTACCAGGCTCAACTTGCAGAGCGCTATTGAGATGCTATCAACCTCGATACCAAACCGCAAAATAACTAAAGAAAAAGCATTATGTTTCATGAATACCTGTATCACGAAGTAACCAACCTGCGCGAGAAACTAGCTCACCTAGAAAGACAAACGCAGTCTCAAACCTGGTTCAAAAAGCTGCAAGCGCTGATGGGAGTTATTAGCAAAATTCGTGAATCCCTAGACTTAGAAACAATATTCAAAATCACAGCCACCGAAGTTCGGCAACTCCTAAATGCCGATCGAGTCGCAGTCTACCGCTTTTTTCCCGAATCCGAAGGGAATGAGGGCGAAATAGTGTCCGAAGACGTACTGCCCCAATACAGCCCATCTTTGGGAGCAAGAATCCGCGACTACTGTTTCGGCGAACAATTTGCAGCTAAATACACCAAAGGATACGTTCAAGCAGTCACGGACATCTACAAAGCCCGGTTGAGCCCTTGTCACCTCAAAATCCTCAAGCGGTTTCAAATCCGAGCCAACTTAGTTGTACCCCTACTGCAGGGGAAACATTTGTGGGGATTGCTGTGCATTCACTCCTGCGGTCAACCCCGCCAGTGGCAAGAAGACGAAATCGAATTTGCCAAACAAGTAGGCGACCATTTAGCAGTTGCCATCTACCAAGCCGAACTGCACTTGCAAACCCAGAGGCAAATAGCAGAAATCGAATCCGCGCAGCAGAAACTCCGCGACAGCGAGCAAAAATATCACCAAATTCTCGATTCGATCGCCGATATGGTATTAGTCAAAGGCCCGAAATCCAAAATTGTTTGGGCAAATCAAGCATTCCGCGATTATTACGGCATGACTCAAGAGGAACTTCAAGACATCGTAGACGCACCTTTCGCCGATCCCGACAATACTCTCCAGTACGTCAAAGATGACACCTTCGTATTTGAAACCGGACAGACTCTGCAAATTTCCGAAGAACCGGTGACGCGCTACGACGGAGAAGTGCGGCTGTTCAGCACCGTCAAAACACCGATCCGCAGCGCAGACGGCCAAATCGTCATGACTGTCGGCGTCTCCCGCGACATGACGGAACGCAAAAAAACAGAAGAAGCCGTCAAAGCCAGCGAAACCAAATACCGCAGCCTGGTAGAAACATCTCAAGACATGATTTGGTCTGTCGATGCGATCGGGCACTACACCTTCGTCAACCCAGCAGTTAAGTACATTTACGGTTACGAACCAGAAGAAATGATCGGTCGGCCGTTCTCCGACTTTGTGACACCAGAACAAAGCCAGAAAGATTTAGAAGTTTTCGCCCGCCTGGTAACCGGAGAATCAATTTTCCAGTACGAAACCACCCAAATCGCCAAAGACGGCAGCATGAAACATTTAATGTTTAACGCCATTGCCCTCTACGACGAAACCGGAAACTTCCTCGGCACGACCGGTACAGCCACCGACATTACCGATCGCAAGCGAGCAGAAGCAGCCTTACAACACGCCAACGCAGAACTAGAGCGCAGAGTAGAAGCACGCACGGCAGAACTGCGCCAGACTTTTGCCGCCCTCACGGCCAGCGAAGCCAGGTTCAGGACGATCGCGGCGACCATCCCCGGAGCTCTGTTCCAATTTTGCAGCAGCCAGGGAGTGTGGAGAGTGGACTACATGAGCGATCGCATCTTCGATCTCACGGGCGTCACAGCAGCAGAAATGACGCGAGACTTAAGTACATTTATTTCTCGCATCCACCCCGAAGACTCGGAAAGCCACCTCGCTTCCGTCAACGAAGCCGTAGAAAATCTTTGTCCCTGGCACTACGAAGGACGGTTAGTCAAGCCCGACGGTGAGATTCGCTGGTGGCAAGGCGACTCAATGCCCACGCGCAGCGAGAACGGCGACATAGTATTTTGCGGTGTCCTGCTCGACATCACCGATCGCAAAGTTGCCGAAACCGCCATCCGCAACAGCCAGCGGCAGCTAAAAGAAGCCCAGAGACTTGCCCACGTCGGAAATTGGGAACTCGACGCAGCCACCGAAACCCTCACTTGGTCGGAAGAACTTTTCCGCATCTTCGGGCTCGAACCGGCAGCCTTTGCACCCAACTTAGCCGAACAGGTCGCTCTGATTCATCCAGAAGATTTGGAATTGTGGCAAACTCAAGTGCAACAGGGACTCGCAACAGGCATCCCTTTTGATTTTGACTTTCGCCTGTACCGTCCCGACGGCATCTTGCGACACGTGAACGCCCTGGGCAAAGCCGAAACCGATGTGAACGGCAAGGTGGTAAAACTGTTCGGTACGGCGATCGACATTACCGATCGCAAAGCCGCCGAAGCTGCTCTGCGGCAAGCAGCAGTCGAGTTAGAAGACAGAGTGAGCGATCGCACTGCCGAACTTTCCCTAGCAGTCACGCAATTAGAACAAGAAATTGGCGATCGCAAACAGGCAGAAGCAGCGCTGCAAGTTTCCGAGCAAAACTTGAGAACCATATTTAACAATGTCTACGATGCTATCTTGATTCACGATTTAGAAGGAAATATTCTCGATTTCAATAATCGAATGTTAGAAATGTACAGAGTTACTCCAGAACAAGCAACAAAATTATCAATTAAAAACGACTATTCAAGTAGCGACAATCCCATTGAACAAATGGGAAAACTTTGGGAAAGAGTATTAGCCGGCGAAACAGGTCGCGTGGAATGGAAAGCGAGGCGTCCCAACGACGGTTCAACTTTTGATGCAGAAATTGCCCTATCCAGAATTCATCTCAACGGTAATCTCAACATCATTGCCAACGTCCGAGATATTAGCGATCGCAAACAGGCAGAAGCAGAACTCCAACACGCCCAACAGTTTATGGAATCAGTGCTCAAAACCATACCCGTAGGAGTGGTTGCCAAGGATGCTCAAGAACTGCGATTTGTACTGTGGAACCCAGTAGCTGAAAAGTTACTCGGTTTGAGTGCAGCAGAAGTGATCGGCAAAAATGATTACGACTTTTTCCCAACAGAACAAGCTGATTTTTTCACCGCCAAAGACCGGGAAGTGCTAAACAACGGACAAATTGTAGAAATCGCCGAAGAAGAGATTGAAACGAGGCAGGGAGAAACGCTGATATTTCATACCAAGAAAACAGCAATACTCGATGCTGATGGCAAACCGCAATATCTATTAGCTGTCACCGAAGACATTACCGATCGCAAGCGGGGAGAAATTGCCTTGAGGCGATCGGAAGCCCGACTCAGACAGCAGGCAGAGCGAGAAAAATTGCTCAACAACCTCACGACTCAAATCCGCAATTCCCTCGATTTCGACAGCATTATTGCTGTCGCCGTCCAAGAAATTCGGGCTTTCATGCAGATCGATCGGTGCTATTTTTCCTGGTACCGCAGCGAACAAGAAGAGGCTTTTTGGGAAATCATTCAAGAATCTCGCAGAATAGAACTTCCCGATTTAATAGGTTGCTATAAAGCTTCTGACTTCGGCACTATAGGAGAACAGATGTTGCGTCTAGAAACGCTGCAAATCGATGATGTCGGAGCGCTCGCAGACCCAGTTTGGATAAGGTCTCTTAACTCTCTGGGCTACCGATCTGTGTTGGCAATTCCGATGCAGGCACTTTCGGGGGTAGTGAGCGTTATTACCTGCGCCCACTCTGCTGCTGTGCGACCCTGGAGTGAGGGCGAAATAGAATTATTGCAAGCGGTTACAGTTCAATTGGCGATCGCTCTCAACCAAGCCGATCTTTACGCCCAAACTCGCAATAAAGCTCGCGAATTAGAGCAAACATTGCAGAAATTAACCAGCACTCAATCGCAGTTAATTCAAAATGAAAAAATGTCAAGTCTCGGTCAACTTGTCGCAGGAGTCGCCCACGAAATCAACAACCCAGTTAACTTTATTTACGGCAATCTCAGCCACGCCAAGGACTATACCCAAGACTTGCTGCACCTAATCGAACTTTACCAAAACCACTATCCCGATCCCGTCCCGGAAATTCAACAGGAAGTAGACAAAATTGAACTCGACTTTTTGATGGAAGACTTGCCAAAGTTGCTTTCTTCAATGAAAGTCGGTGCAGACAGAATTCAGCAAATTGTTGCTTCTCTCCGCACATTTTCCCGCATGGACGAAGCCGAAAAGAAAGCAGTCAACATCCACGACGGCATAGATAGCACCCTGATGATTTTGCAGCACCGGCTCAAAGCTAAACACAATCATCCAGAAATTCAGGTGATTAAAGAATACGCTCAACTTCCCTTAGTAGAATGTTATGCCGGCCAGTTAAATCAAGTATTTATGAACATCTTGAGCAATGCTTTGGATGCTTTGGAAGAACGGGATCAGCGCCGTTCTGCTGAGGAAATGCGACAACAGCCGAGCCACATCCGCATCCGCACTGAAATATCCCCAGCGGGCAAGGTAATCATTCGGATTTCTGACAACGGGCCGGGCATACCGGAGACAGTCGGCACTCGGCTTTTTGACCCGTTTTTTACCACTAAACCTGTGGGTAAAGGCACTGGGATGGGCTTGTCGATTAGCTATCAAATTGTTACAGACAGACACAACGGGTCGCTCAAATGCACTTCTTCTCCGGGACAGGGTACAGAATTGACGATCGAGATTCCCCTCAAAGCTAATTGTTAATGGGGAATTGGTAAGTTGTAATTGGCAATTGGCAATTGCAAAAGCGTTACTGTGCGTCAGTTTGGTACTTTTAAACCATCTCAAATCCGGTAGTATTGTCTTCATAAAATCCAGTCAATAGTCAACAATCACCGACTGTGCAACCGGAATTAATCTAATTCATCTGCGTTAATCTGTGTTTATCTGCCCTTATCTGCGGTTTTAAAAAGATAATTGATGGTCGCAGATGACAATGGATTAACGCGGATTCACGCAGATTAATAATTCCGATGCTAATACCATTTTTTTAAAGATGTGATAGAGATAAAGACTGTAAAATCCAAGACCATCCGGTGAGAAATCCAATGACGCGAGCGGTGAAAGATGCTAAAATTTCCTGAACTTTTGTGCGAAGTTCATCAAGATTACTAAACACCGACCAAGCTAAGAAATCTTTGAGATATTCCCACACTCTCTCTGTGGGATTTACTTCGGGACAAGCCGGAGGTTGAAACAGTAAAATAATATTGTCTGGTAAGTCAGATGAGTCTAAATTATGAGCGGGTGCATTATCGACTTGAATGATGTGTAATTCATCGGGATATTGTATTGACAAAAGTTGCAAATATGCTTCAAAACAAACTTTATCTAAATGTGAAAACTCCCAAAAAAAACTTTTGCCAGTAGAAATCGATACAGCCCCGTATAGCCAAAAGCACTCAAATTTCCATTGGTGCTTCCCCATAGGCTTTACGCCGAAAAGCGTTAGCTTTCGCCTCCGAATTGTATGCAAGCCTAATCGAGTTTCATCGCTGCACCAAAAGTTGACTTTTTTATATTTGTTTACTTGAGGTGAAGCTGTCTCCAGCAAAGCTTTTATTTGGTAGTGCAAGCTATTTTTGAAGTCATTAATTGCCGTAGCTTTTTGAGAGATACTTCGAGGTCTCGGAATTTTTAATTTACTTTTTAATTCACCTTTAGTTAAAGAATATACAGCCGAATAACTACTGGCTATTCCTTTGATTAACCAGAGCCATAACCGAACTTCTTGGTAACTGCGAAATCCTTCAGGATCTCTCAATTCTTGTTGCAATAAAGCGGCTACTTCAACTGAGAACTTTTTTGGGCGACCAAAAACCTGCCGATTTTTTAATAAATTTTCGCTTGCCGCCTTGTTTGTATTGAAAGAGCCAGCGATGAATTGTTGCCTCACCTTTACCTAAAACTGCTGCTACTTCTCGCACAGTTGATACTTGTTTCGATTGGAATAAATAAAGCATTTGTACTTTATTGTAGGCAAGGATTCTTGTTTGTTTCTTAAGAATTATTTGCAAATATTCTACAGATTCGGTAATTTTTATGTTGGGGCGACCAGACATTTTCATTGGCTCCTTTACTTCTTACATAAGTCTATCACATCTTTAAAAAAATGGTATAACAGATTTTATCGTCACCAAAAAATTAATTTTGATGCACCATTTATTCCTTGGTGCATCAGTTTTGAGATTGTGAGTTTTTAGCAAAAATGTCTTCACACGGTGACGCACTATTTACCAATCTGTACCTCACTCAGTCCATAATTGCTTGATTACCGAGATTTATCAGGATTTCTGTCACGGTAGAACTGTCCAAAGGTTTAGAAAACCAATATCCCTGAGCTAATTCGCAGTCGAGTTCTCGAAGCTGTGCTAACTGTTCGCCTGTCTCTACACCTTCGGCGATCGCATTCAATCCCAAATTGTGAGCCAAAGTTACGATCGCCCGCACAATCTGCAAAGGCTGACCCCCGTCGTCACCATTTTCGACAGCCCCCAAGCGGCTTACAAAAGATCGATCGATCTTCAGTGTATCCAGCGGAAAACGGTGCAAGTAACTCAAAGACGAATAGCCAGTACCGAAATCGTCGATCGACAATCGAATATTTCTACCTTTTAATTGGGCTAGCACAATATTGGCTTTCTTCACATTTTCCACGATCGCGCTTTCAGTAATCTCCAATTTTAAACAGCTCGGATCGCAGCCAGTTTCTGCTAAAATCTCATCGATTTCGTCGATTAAATTCGGCATACCTAACTGTTTAGGAGAGAGATTGACGCTCATTGTTAATTGCGAAGGATCGATAATGGGTAATTTAAAATTCGGAATTGGTACCTGGGAAGTGGTACTGTACGTAGCCGAAGTATTGGTAATTGGGAATTGAGAATTGGTAATAGATGAGTGGAAATCGGTAATCGGGAATTCGTAACTGGGAATTGGTAATTTTTTACCGATTCTTTCTTCCCTGTGACCAATACTGGCACTACGCTCACTAAAAGTTTCGTGTTCCTCATTCCCTGTATCTGTTACATCAGTTAAATCCCCTACATTGCCCGTTCCCTTCTTCCCTGTTGTTACCCGGAGCGAAGTCGAAGCGCCTTCTTCCTTCTGGTTAGCCTGAGCGACTTGCCCTGAGTGAAGCCGAAGGGAGTGGAAGGGTCTTGTTCCGACTTCTATTCGACTCCTTCCCTGTTCATTGGTTAACATTTCTTGCCAAATCCGCAATTGCTGACAAGCTTCCCGCAACACCCAGACTCCCAGAGGCACGATCAAACCTGTTTCTTCAGCTACAGGGATAAAAGTAGACGGCGGAACTAAACCTCGAACTGGGTGGTGCCAGCGCACCAAGGCCTCAAAACCTTCGAGCGCACCGCTGGCGATCGAAACAATTGGTTGGTAGTGCACAATAAAGTGCGAACATTGATTCTTGCTCTCTCCTAATTCCTCCTTGCCCAAAATAGCCAACCGCAAGTCAGTTTCTAACTGCAACAGCGACATAGTTTGGTCGTGCATCGCCAAATTAAACACTTCGTGGCGGGCCTTACCCAAAGCTTTAGCGCGGTACATAGCGATGTCAGCATCGCGTAGGAATTCTTCCGGGTGAGTGTACGAATTTGATGCGCCACTGGCGGTGGCTTCGCCTCGACTGAAAACAATGCCAATGCTAGCGGTGGTAAATACTTCGTGCCCTTCGAGATGAAACGGCTTCGTCAGTTCTTTTTGTATCTTTTTAGCTGCGAGGGTGGCATCGCTGAGACTCTGAATATGGTCTAGCAGGATGGTGAATTCGTCTCCTCCGAGCCGGGCGACGGTATCAGAAACCCGGACGCAGGTTTGCAGTCGCTCCGCAAGGGCGATTAGCAATTTGTCGCCTAAAACGTGTCCTAAAGAATCATTAACTACTTTGAAGCGGTCTAAATCTAGGAAAAGTAAACCAAATTTGTAATCGGGGGACTGATTGGAGCGGCGGATGGCTTGTCCTAGCCTGTCAATGAACAAAACCCGGTTGGGCAAACCCGTCAGCGCATCGTGAAAAGCGCCGTGCAGCAGTTGCCGTTCTACTCGCTTGCGCTCGGTGACATCTCGGATAATAATCTGGCCGGCCGCCGAGCCTTGATAAGTAGCGGGGATGCCTGCCATTTCAACGTCTATTATTTGTCCGTCGAGCCGCATCAGTTTTTGTTCGGCAAGATCGAGTGGCTGATTTTCTGTCTCGACTAGCCGAATGCGCTCTGTGGCTATTTCTACATAGTTTGGATGGACGAAATGCAATATTGGAAAGCCCATGAGCGCTTCGGGAGAGCTCGCACCGAGGAGTTTCGCGCCGGCAGCATTGATGTAGGCGATTTTCCCTTGACTGTGAACGGCGATCGCTTCGGGAGATAGTTCTACTAAACGGCGATAGCGTTCTTCACTTTCTTTGAGAGATACTATTAACTCGCATCGCTCTTTTTCAGCTTGCTGGCGTTCTAGTTCCATTTGGTGAACCGCCAGAATTTTTCCAATACTTTGAGCCATCAATTCTATAATTTCTATTTCCTCGTACTTGAACTTTCTTTTCTTGATTTCTGGCGAACTAAAACTCAAAGTGCCGTAAGTTTTATTGTTAACAAATATCGGCGTTCCAATGTAAGATTCCGCGTGGCAGTTGTGATAAGCAGGATGTTCGCGCATCTCAATATCTGCTCCTATATGAGAATACGCAACTGTTTTGTTAAGTTTAATGACTGCCGCGCAGTAAGTATCGCTGAGGTTCAATTCTAAACCTTGCACTAAGTATTCTAACTCTGTTTTAGCTGCTCGAACAATAAAAGTCTCGTTGTCAACTTCAGCCATGATGCCCCTTGAAAGTCCAAACATCAAACAGCCTGCTGTTAGATAATCGTCAACCAGTTCTTCAAAGTTTTGATAATGATAAGTTGTAATCCGGTGCAAGTGTTTGAGATTAGCGCTAAAAGCTGCTAAAGCTTGAGAATTTAAAAATAATTCTTCTTCCGATCGCTGGCGGTCGGTAATGTCTGTTTGCACTCCAATAAAGTGGGTTAAGTGTCGCCGCGAGTTGTAAACCGGAGCGATCGACAGTTCGTGCCAAAAAGGCGTGCCGTCTTTCCGAAAGTTGCGTAATATAACTTGAGATTCTCTACCTTCTTCAATCGCAATTCGCAATTCTTTGGCAGCGGGGCTGTCAGTGTCTGTCCCCTGCAAAAATCGGCAATTCTTCCCGATTAACTCGTCTCTGCGATAACCAGTAATCCGCTCAAAACTGGGATTGACATAAATAATTGGATTATCTGCTACGGTTGCGTCGGTAATTGCAATGCCGTTGCTGCAACTTTCGATCGCCCGTTCCATCATTTGTAAGCGCTCTTGCGATGTAATGCGCTCGATCGCCGCAGCTAATACGTTAGCGATTGCTTCTACAAAATAAACGTCATCTTGACTGAAAACCCGCCCTTGGCTGGTATGAACCCCCAAAATGCCCCAGGCCGGCGAGGAGGAACTGTTCGCTGGTTCTGCTTGTCCCCAGTTCCTCCCCAGTCCTCGATTGCCGGGAACGATCACAGTAACGCCGCTGACAGCCCGGTGATTGTGCAGCAGTGGCAACTCGCTAAAGCGCGTTTCCACCCGCAAATCTTCGACGATTGTCGGTTCGCCCACTAGCAATGTGTAACCTGCTTGCGATCGAGCAGAAGCGGCAACAGTAGCGCTGCCGACGAGGCCCGGCTGCCAGCCAACCCCCGCTCGCAGCAGAAAAGCATGACCAGAGGGCAACAGTTCTAACAACTGGCAATAATCAACGTCCAGGGTTTGAGCAATTAAAACCGCAGCTTTGTCCATCAGTGCGGACAAATCTGTTTCTGCCAGGGCCTGCTGCCCCAAGTAAGCGACGGCCGCTTGCTGGCGGGCTCGCGAGTGGATTGAGGTGAGCAATTCCTGCTCCTTGGCGGCGACTCGTTTCCGATCGGTAATGTCGGTGAACACCGACAGAACAGCTTTCCCCGACACCAATGTCAGATACCGCATCGATACACTTGCCCAAAACAGCGTGCCGTCAGCTTTTTTAAGCCGGACTTCTGTCTCGCGGACGTGTCCGTTGCGGGCGAGCCGCAACAGCAATTCCTGGCGATCTGCAGGTTTGTGGTAGAGCATTTCGGCTTTTTGGCGGTCGATCGACTTGAATCCTGTGAACCCGAAAGCCTGACGGCATAAATCATTGCTATAAAGAATTGTGCCGTCCGCCAGACTGCTGACGATCAGGGGCAGTGGCATCGAGTTGGCGATCGTCAGCAGTAATTCTTTGGTTCCTTGCAGCTCTTTGTACAAGTCTGGCTTGGACGCCCAGCCGTGACAGTCTTCAGACTTTTCAGGGATAAAACTTTCCATTGTTTAATCGATCCATTAGCAGGACAACTTTTTTAAACTTGTGGTCAATCAATACTGCGGACGGTTTTTAATTAGCATTCGTAGAATAAAAGTTTCAAGGCGATTCGCCAATCGAGCTACCAACGGACAATCAAGGGTTTCAAACTACGAACTAAAAACAGTCTAGATTATTGGTAAATGACGATTTCAGATGCAGAGGACGATCTACAGTAGCCCACAACACATTAATCTTAACCAGAACTATGCAACTGAACGCCCCTAAACTGCTCGGCTGAAGTTTGATACGCAGCTCTCTCGTTAAAGACCACATCTGTCTTTGGTATGACAATCTACTGTTTTTAAAGTTGCGTTAAGTTTTGATAAGAGCGAGGTACTTTACCCAATGTGCAGCGGAAGCTCCTAATCTAAAAAGTAAAGTCACCTACAAACAACCACCGAATACTATCCGAGGAGAGAGGAGAAATGCTTGAATCTTACCGCCGTAACGCTGCCGAACGGGCCGCTTTGGGAATTCCACCGCTGCCGCTAGACGCCCAGCAAACGTCGGAACTGTGTGAACTGCTGAAAAATCCGCCGGCTGGAGAAGAAGAAACGTTAATAGAATTATTGCGCGATCGTGTCCCCCCAGGCGTAGACAGCGCCGCCTACGTCAAAGCTGGTTTTTTAACTGGCATTGCTAAAGGCGAAATCCACAGCCCCCTAATTGCTCCCAAATGGGCAGTTTACCTGCTGGGGACAATGATGGGCGGTTACAACGTCCAATCTTTAATCGATTTGCTCAACCCCACTGCCGAAATCGCCATTCCCGCCACCGCCGCCCGGGCACTGAGCAAAACGTTGTTAGTATTCGACGCTTTCCACGACGTTATAGCTTTGTCTGATACTAATCCCTACGCCAAGCAGGTAGTCGATTCTTGGGCGGATGCCGAGTGGTTTACAGGTCGTCCTGTGTTGCCAGAAACGATTACCGTTACAGTCTTCAAAGTTCCTGGAGAAACCAATACTGACGACTTATCGCCTGCACCTCATGCTACCACGCGGCCGGACATTCCCCTACACGCTTTGGTGATGCTCGAAAGTAAGATGCCAGGAGCTTTGCAAACCCTTGCAGACTTGAAGCAAAAAGGTCATCCCGTAGCCTATGTTGGTGATGTTGTCGGTACCGGTTCGTCACGGAAATCGGCGATTAATTCCGTACTCTGGCACATTGGCAATGATATTCCGTTTGTGCCGAACAAACGCAGTGGCGGTTATATTTTAGGAAGTGCGATCGCCCCGATTTTCTTCAATACCGCTGAAGATTCCGGCGCATTGCCGATCGAATGTGATGTCTCCAAAATGGAAACAGGAATGGTAATTACCATCCACCCCTACAAAGGCGAAATCACCAATGAAGCCGGAGAAATCATCTCCACCTTCACCCTCAAACCCGACACAATTATAGACGAAGTTCGTGCCGGTGGTCGAATTCCGCTATTAATTGGACGAACTTTAACCGACAAAACCCGCACAGCTTTAGGACTAGAACCTAGCACTATTTTTACCCGTCCCACAATCCCAGTAGATACGGGCAAAGGCTTCACTTTAGCACAAAAGATGGTAGGCAAAGCTTGCGGTTTGTCCGGCGTTCGTCCCGGTACATCTTGCGAACCAGTCATGACAACAGTCGGCTCGCAAGATACTACCGGGCCTATGACTCGGGACGAATTAAAAGAACTTGCTTGTTTGGGATTTAGCGCCGATTTGGTAATTCAAAGTTTCTGCCACACCGCCGCTTATCCCAAACCAGTTGATGTCAAAACTCACCATGAATTACCCGATTTCATGTCACAGCGGGGCGGCATCGCTTTGCGGCCGGGAGACGGCATTATTCACTCCTGGCTGAATCGAATGTTATTGCCGGATACAGTGGGAACTGGTGGAGATTCTCACACTCGTTTTCCTTTGGGAATTTCCTTTCCTGCTGGTTCGGGACTGGTGGCATTTGCTGCTGCCTTGGGCGTCATGCCTTTGGATATGCCGGAATCGGTATTAGTGCGGTTTAAAGGTGAATTGCGGCCAGGAGTAACGCTCAGGGATGTTGTGAATGCAATTCCCTATGTGGCGATTCAAAAAGGTTTGCTGACAGTCTCGAAACAGAATAAGAAGAATGTCTTTTCTGGGCGGATTATGGAGATTGAAGGTTTGCCCGATTTGAAGGTCGAGCAGGCTTTTGAATTGACCGATGCTTCTGCCGAGCGTTCTTGCGCTGGATGCACGATTAAATTGAGCGTAGAGACTGTTTCCGAGTACATTCGCTCCAATGTCGCGCTGCTGAAAAACATGGTGGCGCGGGGCTATCAAGATGCGCGGACGATGATGCGCCGGGTGGCAAAGATGGAGGAATGGCTGGCAAATCCGGTGCTGATGGAGGCGGATGCTGATGCGGAATACGTTGAAATCATCGAAATCGATCTGAACGACATTACAGAACCCATTGTGGCTGCTCCCAATGACCCTGATAATGTTAAGTTGTTGAGTGAGGTTGCGGGCGATCGCGTTGACGAGGTATTTGTCGGTTCTTGCATGACAAATATCGGTCACTACCGCGCCACAGCGAAGGTGTTGGAAGGTGCAGGGGAAGTGAAAACTCGCCTGTGGATTTGTCCGCCAACTCGCATGGACGAACAGCAACTCAAAGAAGAAGGTTATTACAGCATTTTTGGAGCCGCTGGAGCGCGTACAGAAATGCCTGGTTGCAGTCTGTGTATGGGCAATCAAGCGCGGGTTAAAGATGCGACAACGGTGTTTTCAACTTCTACTCGTAACTTTAACAACCGCATGGGCAAAGATGCACAAGTTTATCTCGGTTCGGCGGAATTGGCGGCCGTTTGTTCGCTGTTAGGTCGCATTCCTACAGTCCAAGAATACAATGACATTGTGTCGAAGAGAATCGATCCTTTTGCGGGTGATTTGTATCGCTATTTGAATTTCGATCAAATTGCAGGTTTTGAGGATGAAGGCAGAGTTATTGCTTTGGAAGATATGCCTCGCATTGAGGATATTTTGGGGATTCCTGATGGTGTGTTGAGCAAGTAAAAAGTGTGGCGGGCAATTGCCCGCCTTTTATTTATAATATGAGTAAACGAGAGAAAGGAAAAAAGTAATTATGTCAGAACAAGTTTTAAGCAGCGAAAGTCAAGGAACAGTAAAATCCGCGCCCGAAACTCCTACGGTTGAAGACAAAGAGAGCGATCGCCCCTTAAGCCAGCCCATAGCAGAATTTCTCCGCGTTATTCAGCAAACTCCTAGAGAATATTGGCCGAATTTACTTCAGATGATGCGCTTATTTATGGAAACGGTGACAATAAAGCCAGTGTTGTCTGAGCCTCCCCAGGCATCTGAGAAAATAGACATTACTAAACTGTCGCTGGAGGAACGGATACAAAGAAATCAAGGTGCAATTGAATTATTGCGATCGTGGCGAGAAGAGGATGACGAACAAGAGCAAAAAGAAACTGCGGAATATCTAGAACAAGTGATAAATGAAGATCGGATGTCTAATCGACCATTGTTTCAATGAGCAGAATAATTATTTTGGATTCTGGCCCATTAGGGATGGTAACAAACCCTCAAGCCAAACCTCCTTATTTGGAATGCCAACTTTGGCTAGACTCCTTACTACAAAATGGCGAAATGGTAATCCTGCCTGAAATTGCTGACTATGAGGTGCGGCGAGAATTGATTAGAGCGGGAAAAGAGAGAGGTATCAGAAAACTTGACCTATTCAAGAATGTCCTTACATATCGTCCTTTGACTACAGAAGTAATGCTTTTGGCCGCTCAGTTGTGGGCGCAAGCGAGAATGAGAGGAAGACCAACCGCAGAAGCCAATGCACTTGACGGGGATGTGATTTTGGCGGCTCAAGCAATATTGGAGGCTAGTGAAGGAAATCAGGTGGTAATTGCTACAACAAATGTGGGGCATTTGTCGCAATTTGTGGATGCTCGCGAGTGGCGGCTAATTGAGTGATGTTTAAATAGATCGCACTTACCCTATCCCTGCTATACTTTGAACTACAGATATTTTTACAGACACCGTTAGCGAGATAAACAGCATGGTGGAAATAGTGGACACAATAGAAAAAATTGACGATCGCACACAAACCCGCTACTGGGGCCAAGTTACAGTCATAGACGCGGGCGATCGTTATAAGATCAATCGCATTGAAGTCAAGCCGGGGCACCACATCAGCACCCAAATGCACTATCACCGCAGCGAGCACTGGGTTGTCGTCTCCGGTACCGCTAAAGTTATCTGCGACGACAAAGAGACAATTCTCATGCAGAAACAGTCAACCTACGTTCCGATGAATACTGCTCACCGCGTAGAAAATCCAGGCGTTATTCCCCTGGTGATGATTGAAATCCAAAATGGCGAATACCTCGGCGATGATGACATTATCCGCTTCGCCCAAGATAGTCACGAGGAAGATTGATCCTAGATCCAAATATGAAGCAATCGCAGACGCCAGGGAAAAGCTTCGCACACCGAACCATGACGCAAAGCATCCAGGATACAAGCCCCCGAATTTATCTGTGGGCTCAATGCTTCAATTCTTTAATCTAAAATCTAAAATAGATTGACCTACGCAGCGATCGGGAACAAGATAAATCCTACAATTAAAACTGTAGGGGCAATTTCAGAATTGCCCCTACGTTATTATATTAAGTTTGTTAAGCACGAGAAGTTGATATAGCAAGTGGCGATCGTCCTACGGCAAAGAAGCGTTTTTCAAATCTACATTTGCCATATTGGCATTCTTTAAATTAGCACCTGTCAAGTCCGAACCGTTCAAATTTGCACCGTTCAAATTTGCATTGGTCAAATTTGCATCCCGCAAGTTGACTCCCTGTACGTCTATTCCCGACAAACTGCCACCTCTGAGGCTGACATTCGCTAAATTCGCTATAGACTGGCGAGCATTTCTCAGGTTTGCACCCGCCAAATTGGCGCTTTCTAAATTAGCACCGATTAAATTAGCGCTGGTGAGATTCGTATTTTTCAAACTAGCAATCACTAAACCCGCCAAACTCAAATTAGCGCGGCTCAAATCAGCACCCTCCAAATTAGCGCCGTGCATTTTAGCCCCAATTAAACTCGCACCTTGCAATTTAGCTTGTTTTAGATTTGCTTCATTCAGTTTGGCTTCGTCCAAATTTGCACCGTTCAAATTTGCACCTCTGAGATTCGCACCGCTCAAATCTGCCCCGCTCAGATTCATACCAGCAAGTTGCGCTCCTGTCAAGTCGCATTGGTTACATTTTTTAGTTTCTAATAATTGCTTGACGTGGGATACGTTTTCTGCCTTTACTCCCGAGGCTAAGCCCATCGCAATTACCAGCCCTGTTGTTGTTAAAATCCCAAGTTTCATATACCCACCCTCAGCAATATCTCTCTTTTAATAATATCCCACATTATTAAATAGGTTAGGGTGATCGGTCTCTTTGATAAACTGTGACAATCATCACCCTATTGTGTACAAAATATGCAATAATTACTGACGTTTCAACTGCGGGAAATTCTTGTAAAGAATTATTGCTTTTTCAGGAACCAAAAAGGAAAAGATTGCGTCGGTTCGAGACGGACCCCGGTGATGCTGTTCTGAGCAAAAGTATAGTCCTTATCCTGCCAAAGAGGGATAAAAGGTACATCTTGACCCAGTATGTCTTGAATTTCGGCAAACAGGGCTTTGCGGGTTTCAGGATTTGCTTCTTTTCGTTGCTTGTCGATTAGTTGATTTACCCGATCGCTATAATAAAACGAACCCTGACCTTGACTTTGACCCTTAGAGCAGCCCTCAGCCTCGGAACCTGTCGCACAATCTAAAAACGGGTGGATGTAATTGTCAGCGTCAAAAAAGTCGGCGGACCAATCCACTAAAACCGCAGGATAAATTCCCTTCTCTATGTTTTGAAACAAAGTCGGAGATTCCACGCTGTTAATTTCTACCTTCATTATCCCGTCCATTTTGAGTTTAGCTTGCGCCTCCATCATGCTCACCACTAAAGCTCGTTTTGTGGAAGATGAAGCATACCAAATTGGCAGAACGAAAGGATTGGTGGCCGAGTATCCCGCTTTCGTTAAAAGTTCCTTAGCTTTTGTCGTGTTGGCATCACCGTAGAGTTCTTTAAAAACAGGTTTTTGAACGTCGAAGTTTGTGGGAATCAGACTGTAAAGCGGTTGTGCTTGTCCCCGCAGTACGCGCTCGTTAATCACCGGGCGATCCATCACTGCTGCGATAGCCTGTCTGACTTCTAACTTGTCCAGCGGTTTAGACTTGGTATTCAGCGTTATGTAATTAACCGTACTGCTTTCCCCCGCGATTTCCTGCCATTTCCCTTTTTTTGCTCCCTCGTCCAAGCTTTGAACTTGGTCTGCATCCAGAGACAAATAAGCTACATCAACAGCACCCGTCTGAAAAGTATTGAACAAATTTGAGGAACTAGAAAGCAACAAAATGTCAATTCCTTGATTGACCGGCTTTTCCCCCCAATACTTTTCAAACACGTCAAACTTGACAGAATCGCTGCCGTACTTCGCCAGCTTGTAACGTCCAGTTCCCACAAACGTATCGGGTTTAAATTTACCCTGTCCAATCTCGTATGCTTTCGGAGAAACAGCACACATACCGGAAAATGTTAACAGGGAAGGAAAAGCAGAAAAAGGCTTTTTGAGTTGAAAAGTTAATTCGTATTCACCCGTGGCTTTTATCGATTCTACTGCATCGCTCAACAACATAGCCGGACTGCCACCATTTTTGATAAACCGCTGCAAGGAAAATTCCATTGCTGCGGCGTTAAACGGTGTGTCATCGTGAAAAATAACGCCTTGACGCAAGGGGATTGTATATGTCAATCCGTCTTGGCTAACTTTTGGCATTGCTGTCGCTAAGTGGGGGATTAACTCAGTAGTTCCCGACTTGTAAGTGTAGAGAGTGTCGCCCAAATTGCGTAGCAATTGTCCTGATAAGGTTTCGTAACCATCCGCAGGGTCGATCGTCCGCAATTTCAAGGTTGTGCCAATAGTAATGCGGTTATTAGCATTTTCGCCGCTCGCATTCACCGATCGGCGCGATCCCTGTCCACAACTTGCAGTTAACAAGCAGCACAGAAAGAACAGAGCTATCGATTTAATCACTGAAGGTTTTATATGTATTCTAGGCTGCTGCTTGTTAATTCCCATCATTTTTTTTGAAACTCCAAATTATTGATTATATTATCAGGACTTACGCGCTTTTCAACTAGAAACCGGATTTATTGATAGATTCTCCTGTAATACAAATATCGCTGCCTAACCAGAGCAACTTAAAAGCTTGGTCATGTTCGATCAGCTTGAGCTCCTTCGGCTCAATCTCGATCGCTGGCGGGGTCATGAGTGTTATTGCAAACAAGTGCGACGATCGTCTTAATTAATTTATCCGGTTCGATCGGCTTTGCCAGATGTCGGTGAAATCCAGCTTGCAAAGCTTGCTTTTGATTAAACTCCCCCGCATAGGCAGTCAGGGCGATCGCGGGAATCTGCCCACCCCGTTCTGGCGGCAGAGCTCGCACTTGCCGCAACAGCATATAGCCATCCATCCCCGGCATTCCAATGTCGCTCAACAGGACATCTGGCTGGAAATTAGTCAACGCTGTGAGGACTTCTTGAGGGACAGCAACAGTCATAACCTCTGCACCTGCATCTTCTAGCAAAAAGGAAATCAACTCTCGCATATCCGGCTCATCATCTACCACAAGTATCCGCATCCCGGATAACGGTTCATCCGCAGTCGATCCTTCCGAAAGTCTTGCCAGAGAGTTTTCTTGTCCCTTTACCTTCCCTGATAGGGGCAGTCTGACGGTAAAGGTAGCTCCTAACCCTTCACCCTGGCTCTGGGCCCCAACGGTGCCGCCGTGCAGTTCGACTAGATGCCGCACGATCGCCAGCCCCAATCCCAAGCCACCAAACTTGCGGGTTGTAGCGCCATCTTTTTGCCGGAAGTAGTCAAACACGTAGGGTAAAAACTCCCGTGCGATGCCAATCCCTGTATCCGCCACAGTAATTTGAGCATGATTGCCAACACGAGTTAAGCGCACCTCAACGCGCCCCCCGGCTGAAGTGAATTTGACCGCATTGGAAACAAGATTCCACACAACTTGCTGCAAACGGCCCGAATCCCCCAAAATTTGTCCGATCTGAGGATCTAACACAGTCCGAATATCAATGGATTTGGCAACAGCAGCCAAATTGACAGTTTCGATCGCCGATTCCACAGTTAAAGCTAAATCGACTGGACGAATATTAAGACTGAGCTTGCCTTGGAGAATTTTCGAGACATCAAGCAAATCTTCAATCAATTCAGCTTGCAGCTTGGCGTTGCGTTCGATCGTCGCTAACGCCTGTGCAGTTTTGGCCGCATCCAGCTTGCCAGTTTGCAGCAGCTTTGTCCACCCCAGGATGGGATTGAGGGGCGATCGCAATTCATGGGACAGTACCGCTAAAAACTCATCCTTGATGCGATTTGCCTGTCTTAGCTGTTCCGCTTGCTGCTGGAGTGAATCGTTCAGGTTTGCCCGTTCCAGAGCGATCGCGATCTGGTCACAGGTCGATCCCAGCAGCTCGATTTCTGCAGGCGTAAAGTGTGTCCGAGTCCGACTGGCAAATGAGAGCGTTCCTAATAACTGCCCTTGAGCGATTAACGGTTGACCCACGTAAGCCGTCATGCCCAGTTCAGAGACTGCTTTAGCATTCGGATGAGTCGAGAGTTCGGCTTGATTCAAGACAAGTTGCTGCTGCGTTTGGGCAACAAATCCACAGAGATATTGCCCTAATTCGATCCAGGCGATCGCCTGCGCCCTTTCTTCAGAGATGCCATCATAGTTTCTCAAATGCAACATCCGGCGGTTGTCTTTTTCTTCCACCATGAAGTTGTAGTAAGAGTGCAGATCGAGTTGCACTGCAAGTTTGCGGAATAGCGCGTCCATCAACCCCAGAGGCTGTTCTGTCTGCATCAGATCGCGGGTAGTTTCATACAGCAATTGCAGTCGCTCACTTGCTTGCCGTTGTGCGGTCTTGTCCTGCATGATTTTGACAAATCCCTGCGGACAATCCGCTTCGTCAAGCAGGGGCATCATCAATCCACTGGCCCAAAAGCGATTCCCATCTTTGCGGACGTGCCAGCGTTCGTCTTCTGCTCGCCCTTGCAGTAGAGCCGTTTGCCTCTCGTACTCGGGTTGTCCTTGTTCGTTATCTTCGGGCGTGAAGATCGTCCGACTCGGGCAACCAATAGCTTCTGTCTCGGTATAGCCCAACAGCCTTTCTGCCCCTGAGTTCCAACTGGCAATGATGCCGTTAAGGTCGAGGGTGAAGATGGCATAATCTTTGGCGCTTTCAAAGATCAGACGGAGGCGGGATTCACTCTGGCGCAGGGCTTCCTCAGCTTGCTTGTGGTCTTCAATATCAACACAAGAGCCGATGTAGCCCAAGAACTCACCTTCCAATCCGTAGCGAGGAACAGCTTCATCCATAACCCAACGGTATATGCCATCAAAGCGTTTCAAGCGATATTCCATCTTGAACGGTTGACGGGCATCAAAGGCAGTCACATAGGTGTCTAAACACCGATCGAGGTCGTCGGGGTGGACTCCTTCTGCCCAACCATTGTCCTTTTCTTGTTCGATCGTCCGTCCGGTAAAGTTTAGCCACGGGAGGTTGAAGTAATTACAGAGTTTATCGGTGCCAGCCATCCAAATCAGCACAGGGGCGGCATCTGCCATCAGCCGGAACCGTTCCTCACTCTCCCGTAGTGTGGCTTCGGCTTGTTTGCGATCGGTGATATCGTTGACCAGTGCTACAAACCCTTCAACTTTTTCCTGGCTATTGAAGCGGGGAACATAAGTCGCATTGACATAACGAATTCCACCATCTTTGTAGAGGATTTGGGTTTCAAAGGTCACTTCCTCTCCTGCCAAGACTTGCTCAACATAAGGACGAATCCCTTGATAGCCAGTTTCCCCTAAAACCTGTTGAAGGTGCTTGCCATAAATTTGCGCTGCCGGATGTCCAAACCATTCTTCATATGCTCGATTGTTGAAGCGATAGCGCTGGTCTGAGTCTACAAAGGAAATCAAGGCAGGCACGGCATTGGTGACTAAACGAAGTTCTGCTTCTCGTTGTTGCAATACCTCCTCGGCCAGTTGTTGATCGGTAACATTTCGGAAATAAATGGTAATCCCGTTCGCGGCAGGGTAGGTGCGAACGTCATACCAACGATCGTGATCGGGATAAAACGCGGTTACTGACAAAGCCACGCGCTCGTTTGCCACGCGCCGATGAACCCGCTCAAACTCGCTGCCATTGAGTCCTGGGAATTCTTCCCAAAAATTCTTACCAATCAGATTGCCCTGAGTGCAATCTAGCAGAATTTCCGCTGACCGATTCACGTAAGTGAAACGCCAATTCTCATCCAGGGAAAAGAATCCATCATCAATGCTTTCTAGAATGTTCCGACTCTGTTCTTCGCTTTGACGCAACGCTTCTTCGGCTTGTTTGCGCTCGCTGATGTCGATTAATACGCCGCGCGTCGAAATTATGACGCCATCAGCGTTGTAGGCGCAATCGCCCTTTGCCAAAATCCAACGAACGGTGCCATCTGCCCACAGCGTCCGATACTCAATTTCAGTATGCGGTTGATTCGCTTTTAGCTCAGTGAGGACGGTGTGAACGAACGGGCGATCGTCGTGATGCACCGCTTCTAAAAACACCTGCACCGACATTGCCTTATCCACGGGTAAACCAAACATCGCTTTAGCTATGTCCGTAAAACTCAGCGTGTCAGTTTCTATATCCCAATACCACAAACCCAAATTGCCGCCTTCGGAAGCCAGTCGGAACTGTTCTTCGCTCTCGCGCAACGCCTGGAACGATCGATCGCGCTCGAAGGCGATGCTGGCAACTTGGGTGCCGAACTCGGCGAGTTTATGTTCCCAATCCGTCGGCCTCCGCGCCTCGCTAAAGCACAGCATCAGCGACCCCATAGGTAGATTGTCGTGCCTGAACACGGGCTGAGAATGACAGGCTAGAATGCCATGAGCCACGCATAAATTTCGCCATGCTGGCGACCAGCGATCGTCGTTGGTAATGTCGGCGCAGGTCACGGGCTGGCCGCTATACACTGCTTCGCCACAGGTTCCAATGCACAAATCGTTAATCGGAGCGTCTTGGAGTCCTTCACCAAAAGACGCTGGAAAGTCTGGAGTAATGGATCTGTTAAACGTCAGCCCCTGAGCATCTGCTAGCAGGAAGCCCGCACGGGTACCCGGATTCAGCCTGGATACTGAGTCACACACGGCTGCCAGACAGCCGTCTAGTGGCTGTCCGAACGCGATCGACTCCAGCAGTCGTTTCTGCTCGATAAGGAGGAGTTCCGCCTGCTTGCGATCGGTAATGTCAGCAAGCAAAACGGTCAGTCCACTGGGAGAAGGGTAAATTCGATAGTCGTGCCAACCATTCCAAGGCGAGTAGAGACAATCAAACTGGAGCGGCCTTTTTTCGTGCATTGCCCGATGAAACTGCACATAAGCATTGGTATCAACGGCAGCCGGAAATAGCTCCCAAATGCCCTGACCCAGAAGCGCTGACCGCGACATTCCAACCATTTCACAGTAGCGATCGTTGGCATAGGTGTAGCGCCAATCGCGATCGAGGATATAAAACCCATCGTTGATGCTAGAAAGTACCGTTTCTAGTTGTTCTTTTGCCTCAGTCGCTGCATCTTGTGCTGCTTCGCCGCGCACCTGTTGTTCTACTTCGATTGCCTGTAAATTTTGCAAGGCTGCTTTCGCATTTTTTATAGCAGTGCGCCACGATTTATTGAGTGAAGCGATCAATCCTGCCGCGAGCACAAACATACCGATCCGAAGAATTGTCTCTACATTAACTATCTGTAAGGAATAGAACGGCTCAATAAAAAAATAGTTAATTGCCAGCGCGGATAAAATTGTTGCCAGTAACCCAGCCCCGAAATTGCCATACCAGGTACTCACTATCACCGCGATGAAAAACAGGGGTGTCGTGGTTGGGTAGATCCACGGTAAAAGCGATCGGGTTAGCGCCAGTGCTAGAGCCACGGAGAGGGTCGCCACACCATAGGGAAGTAGTCTAACTCTGAAAATGCTGTTGATTCCCTCTAAACTCACCCTTTGTACTCCTTATCCGAAAAATATCTTGCTCGCAGCGCCTGACTGCATTCGCGAAGCGTTGCATCTGGCAAATTACCTAACTCATCCAGCAATATCTAACTTTGCTTGAGTGCCAAGCGAGAAGGCGTAGGGTATCCGTTTTCCCAAAGATCGATCGGGGAAAGGTCATCCCTAATTCATCCGCCAACTTTTTTTGAGACAAGTTCAGCGCTGGCCACCGTTCTCGTACCAAATTACCCATCGCTGGTTTTTGAGCCCTAAGCCGCTCTCTTTTGAGAACCCCCAAAAGTAACAGGTATAAAGCTGTTTATATTTTACACCTTTGGCAGATTCCAGAGGTCAGTCGTCACTCTCAAGATATATAGCAATCCTTACAGGAGTCGTAATTTTTTGATCCCACCCCAACCCTTCCCGAACCCGCTCTGAGAAAGTAAGAAATTCACAAGTGATGCGAGGACGGCTATATGGAGTCAATCTAAAATCTCAAATAGACTAACTTGCTTTAAATTCCTTTGAGGAGCGAGCGCCAATCCCGACAGCGTTTCAGGTAAATGCGAGCTACATGATCGCTGGGATTTGTTCGCAAACACTCTTCAAATAATTTTCCCGCTTCTCGGAATTCCTTGCGATCGCACAGTAACATAGCTTCATTATATACAGACAAATTTGCTAGCTTTGCCGACAAAATTTCCGGCGGATCTGCATCAAATACCTCATAGACTACGACATATTGAGATTTTCCTTTTACCTGTACTTTATCCACAATCCTAATAGCATAATCTGTTGGATTTCGCAACCGTTCCAACGTCTGCTGAGAAATTAACAGAGGTACGCCGTAATCTTTGGTCAATCCTTCAATGCGAGATGCTAAATTAACAGCATCGCTAATCACAGTGCTGTCCATTCGGCTTTTACCCCCAACTGTCCCCAGCATCAAAGAACCCGAATTGATGCCAATTCCAATTTTAACTGGGACGTAGCCGACACCTTGACGGTATTCGTTGTAATTTCTGAGGATATTTAGCATTGCAATACCCGCTTTTACTGCATCATCGGCAAAGTCACTAAACAACGCCATAATTGCATCGCCGATGTATTTGTCAATAAACCCGTTATTGCTAGTAATTGCAGGCTCCATTCGCGAAAGATAAGCATTAATAAATTTAAAATTTTCTTGGGGAGTCATAGTTTCTGAAAGCGTCGTGAAATCCCGAATATCCGAAAATAGCACCGACATTTCCTGCTGCACTTGGTCGCCTAAATGGACATCTATAATACTTTCATATCCCAACAAATTTAGAAATTGGTGAGGCACGAATCTACCGTAGGCATCAGTTAACTCTGATTCGGCATCCAGGGATTTTTCTAAATTTTGGTTGAGGTCAAATAGTTTCTTAATAAATAAATGGCGATCGGCTTCAGCTTCTTTGCGTTCCGTGACATCTTGAAAAACAGCGATCGCAAAAGCAACTTTTCTACCCTCGTCAAAAATTGGCGTTCCCCAAATCTCAAGGGGAACTTTCTTTTCGGGTTGATGAATTTCCAGATCGTCAGCAGTCGCGTTTTCGCCCCTCAAAGCTCGGACGATCGGCAAATTCTCGAAAGGGTAAATATTTTCAGTTCCCGCAATATAAATTTTATAACTTTCTGACAAATCCTCAACTGAATTTAAGGGCAAAACTCCTTGACCGAGTAATTGCTGTCCCGCGTGATTGACGTAGTAAGGTTGGCCTTGATAATCCAGCACGAGCACACCTATGGGGATCGCTTCGAGAAATTGAGCCAGCTTGATTTCGCCTTCGCGCACGGCCTCGAATGCGCGAGATCGTAACTCAGTTTCAACGGTATCGGAATGTTGAGCAGTAGTTTCCAACAAGATTTCCAGATCCGCTTTTTCCTCCTTCAAGTCTTCCACTTGCTGGCGCAATCTCTCTATCTCTAAAAGTAGCTGTTCTCTAGATGGTTGTTCTTCCAGCATAACTCGAGAATTTGCGCCTCGACTAACAAAAAATTTCTCAACAGCTCGCACCCTAAACGTAATCGTTTTTCTATAGAAAATCCAATTGCAAACCAGGCATCAGGCGTTGGAAATTCCTCAAAGATTTACCGTGCCAACCTATGCTTTGAGAGCCTTGTACCGCCATTTGCACCCTGGCTGTTTTGCGTACCTGGATAATAAACTTAGATAGCATATTGATGCCAGAACTGTTCAAAAATTCTAACTGCTGCAAATTGAGGGTAATTTTCGTCGGTTCCACGTCGGCAACCTTCATCAGCAACTGCGCTATTGGTGCGTACTCGGCAGGCCCGCTCAGCCTTAGAGATCCAATAATACTCACGGTTGCCGTTGCTGGATCGTAACAGATTTGGTAATCTTCTGTATTAATTTCCATAGTCACAAAAAAAAGTCCCTTAGATATTATCGATCGCCAACGTTGGTTATACTGTTAATTGCACCATAGTTGTCACTGCAATTACTTCCGGGTCTTTTTGCATGGTCTGGAATTTCCAGCCAAGTTTGGCGCTATAATCGGTGAGCATCGTCAACAAACCCAATCCCGAATTGGTGCAGCTTTCGTCAGCAGCATTTTTTTCTAGCTGCTGAATGTAAAGTTCGCTGGGTTCCGAGGTCAGCAACTGTTGAATGTAAGCCTGAAACTTGTCCACAGCTTGCGGAGAGATACTGTTAGCAACTGAGAAAATCACTCCGTCGGTCTCTAATTGCAGTTTAATGTAGATTGGGTACTCCGAAGTTTCATTATTAAATTTCATGGCATTTTCCAATAACTCGTTTGCAATGTAGCTAACAGCGCTTTTTATTTCAGCTTGTTTTTCAATTGTGGAGGGTTCATTTTGTTTGCCAGGGAAAAAAGTCGTCAGGTAGTCAGCCAAAAAATCCGCCGACAAACCATTGTTCCGCCACCGCTGCTTGAGAGGAACCGAACTAGGAGAAAATCCAATTATTAAGTATTCTTGGCTAGCGGGCTGCTCGATGAAATTACCTAAAATCTGAATCATATCCATTTGAGAGCTAAAGTTTGAGATGAGGGACATCACTAAATATATTTTAAACTTTAGAAGGGATATCCAAGTAGTTATTTTTGTTTGAATACCAGCAACATGATGTCGTCAAAAACTTTTTGTTTACCGATGTGCGATCGCACGGGGAGCATCTCATATTTGTAAAAATACTTCTTCTGCCTCCTGCCTTCTGCCTCCTGCCTTCTGCCTCCTGCCTCAAAACTCCAATTTCTAGCTTGGTTGCAAAAGTGAGATACTCCCGATCGCACGTCCTTAATTACAGCGTGCCTAATTTCGGTAGCCGAACGCTGCCAATAACTTTCTATTACCTCTATTAACCTATCTAAACCATAAAGCAGTTGATCCATACTTTGAGCTTCCGTAATCCCGTCAGTGTACAGCACAACCACATCTCCTGAATGCAAGTGCACAATTTTCTCAGCAACAAATTCAGCAATATCTGCATCAAGCCCGATCGGGAAACCCAAATCGATTGTATCAAAGCGATCGACAGAACCGTTACACAGCACTACAATCATTTCTTCGTGCTGGGCAGTCAACTTCAGCATTCCTTGCTGATAGTCTAGCAAAGCAAGGCTGGCGTGTTTATCGGATTTCCTTCACTTCACATTATCGTAAATTACACTGTTCATAGCACTTAAAAATCGCACCGGATCGGGTTCATTGTAGGCGAGCAAAGTTCGGACAGCCGTTTGAACCATAATCATTAAAACGCCGCTCTCCAATCCGTGTACCGTCACATCCCCAATGCCGATTTTTACTCTACCTTTGTGCTGGAGTACGTCGTAATAGTCGCCGCCTACTTCCTCAGCAACTTCCATAAATCCCGCAATATCTAAGCCGATAACTTCGTTGAGTTCTCGCTTTTTCGGTAGCAGCATTTGCTGCATTTTGCGAGTAGCGTCTAGTTCAGCGCTCATTCGCATATTTTCAGCTTTTAGGTGATCGTTGAGAACAGTAATTTTTTGATTTACCGCAACTAGGGCATCGGCAATCTTGGTAAACGCACCCACAGCTTGCCGCAGTTCATCTCTGTTCTCCAAAATAATTTTCTGTTCAAAGTTGTCAGGTGCCTTTTTTTTAGTTTCGTAAATAACAAATTCAGCTTGCACAACTGCCCTGTAAAAAGACACAAATAAATAAACAAATAAAGCTAACGTTGTTAATTTTAAAATTAAAAAAGTTGTTTATTTTTAACACAATTAGTAAGCCAATCCTGAAGCAAATATAACTTATTTACACTTTTTTTTGACTTTTTAAATGGAATTTAAAGCCACTTTACTGCCAATGATGTATGCGTAATATTTTAATGATACAGTTTGATATATTGTTTGATATAGTTGCTTGTTTAGCTGCTTAACCAGAGATTTAAATTTTATTAAATCCTGTGTTAATGCCGAGCGCAGATTCCCCTAATTATCGTTGCTAAATATACCTTCCATATTAGTGCCAAATCATCATTGATTTCTCTCAATCGGCTGGAAAGAGTAATCGCTTGCACTCTTTATTCTGGTATGGCATCGGAATTCAGGCTAATTTTTTGAGAAACAAGCCTAATTTATGAGAAAAATTTTTCCATTTTTGGAAGCTGACGCCAAGTAGTAGTTATTAAATAATATGTATCCAAACCTGGGTCTAAAATCAGATTAGAAGTATCGCCGACGCGAGCGCTCAGTCTATCAATCTCTGTAGCTAAACATGGATAGACAAAAGCGTAAGTTTCTAAACTCCACTGGCTACGACGTTTAAAGTTGTGCCAACTTTGATGAATTTATAATCATTTTCACCGGACATTAATATGTTTCAGACCTGGCTATCTGTATTTGCTAAGGGTTTAAAGTTTTTGTCTACTTGGGCTTCTAAATTTTGGGGAATTTTGAAGTGCTTAAATTAGGATTTAAACTCTGATAATTTAACTGTTGAAGTTTTAGGTATGTATTCCCTAAAATGGCGCACTGGTCGCAGGTATTCATTACCGTAGATTTGTTTTTAAAATCAACCCTGCTGTTAATTTCGGCAATCAACAAACAGGTACATGACCAAGGTTAACGGTATTGCAAAGAGAAAACCGATCGGGATAATCCTTTGAGGATAACTCAGCCGATTCATTAAATGGATTGCCAGGGATTTTCTGTTCATAATCGATAGATGTCAACAAAATTGTACTCAGAAAGTAGCCTTTGCTACTAAATTAGTTGCGAGGACGGTGGCTCTAGAAAACCACAATGCTAATACAATTAATCAGCGATAGCTGGTTTTATTTCTAATGCGTTTTCGTCCTGTTGCAACAAATATTGCGACATCCCTGTGATATCATTGGCTCAGCTCGCCTCCCACAGTCTAAAACACGTTTAGCAGTTGTGGAACGAAGAATAGTAATTTGTACTGAGATTGGAGGGGAGGATTAGAGGCTTTTAAGAATATTTACTTAAGCATAAATTTTTCTTAATACCTTGAGACAAAAAGTAAAAATTAAGTAATAACTGGGTAGTGCAAGTTTCCTGAAGCACAACAGCCGGCAGCGAGTAGGAAATACTTGTGCCATACCCGCAACTAGCAGTCAAGTCGGTTCTGCACAAAGGAACCCATAGCACCAGCAAGAGTGTCTAAATAAGTATCTGCAGTTGAGTGTTCAGGCGCGATCGCGAATTGTGTAAAGTGAGGCAGAGGGCGTATGATGAAAAGAATCTCCATAAATAAATTTCAAACGAATAAAAACCGCGACCAAAAGCAGCCCAATCCTGTAATCTTGGCTTTGGTGCTGACAGGGATTCTAGTATGGGAAATGTATCCGGCGCTAAGACATACCGCAGAAGCTAAGGCGAGCGCTCTCAAATCTTCCCTTGCCCAGTTGGAAAAGGAACCGCAGCAAACCGCGCAGCAATTTTCCTCAGCAGCGGTGCCCCAAAAAATTAACTATTCGGTATTGGCACTTAATACTCTGATTTCCGAACCGGGCAATTTGACCGAGGCTACGCGCCAAAATCCCCCGAACAAATTGCCCGCAACCGTGGCAGCAGCCGTTCGCCAAGAGTTGTCGGACTCCACTGGCATTGCTGCTGACAAGTTGAAAGTAACTGAATCCAGGGGACAAAGTTGGCCGAATACTTGTTTAGGACTCGCGAAAGCGGATGAAATTTGCGGTCAAATGATTGTCGAAGGTTGGCGGGTTGTGGTTTCTGATGGTAGACAAACTTGGGTTTACCGTACTAATGCTAGGGGAAATATCTTGCGTTTGGAAAAAAAGTTAGCTCGGTAAATTTGAGCCGGTGAAATCAAAAATAAACTTCCTTTTGGAACAGGCATCTTGCCTGTTCCACAAAGAGTGAATTTTGTTGTGGGTGGGGAGAACAAACAGGCAAGATGCCTGTGAAGCGAAGAGTGAGTTTTGTTGTGGGTGGTTTCTTGTGGAGTGGGCTTCTAGCCCGCCCCTTACTTTAATTTGGGAGTTGGTTTCTTTCGATGATGCCCCCGCCCAACAGCACGTCTTGGTCATACCAAACGGCCGCTTGTCCGGGAGTAATGCTCAACTGCGGTTCGTCAAAAATCAACTTAACTCTTGTACCGCCCACTTTTTCTTCTGCTTGGGAGGATTCCACAGGAATAATTGTAGCGGGGACGGGGTGCGATCGATATCGAATCTGTACCTGAGCCCGAATCGGAGCCGTCGGTGCAGCTACAGAAACCCAATTCACTTTCTGGACTGTACATTCAGATTCTACCGCCAACTGTCGATCGCCCACAATTACCCGATTGCCAACAGCATCAAGTTCAATCACATACAGCGGTTCCGGTGCAGCAATTCCGAGTCCCTTCCGCTGACCGATTGTGTAGTGGTGAACGCCGTCGTGCTGTCCGAGCACCCGCCCTGACTTGTCCACAATGTCACCCTTTTGCGGCGCAATGTACTTATCCAGAAAAGCCCGCATCGAACCGTTACTTTCCACCAAGCACAAATCCTGACTTTCCGGCTTATCAGCAGTTGTCAAGCCAAATTCCGCGGCAATTCTGCGAGTTTCTGTCTTGGTAATTTCCCCCAAAGGAAATTCCGTACCCGCCAACAAATCCTGTGTTAGATCGTACAAGAAATAAGACTGATCTTTTGCAGGGTCGATCGCCCGCAGCAACTGATAGCGACCCGTAGCAGCATCGTAAGTAATCCGAGCGTAGTGCCCTGTAGCGATTTTTTCAATTCCGAGTTCTTCGCGAGCATACTTAAGCATCGGCCCGAACTTCACAGTTTTATTGCACTGCGAACAAGGCAAAGGCGTAACTCCTGCAGTGTAACCCTCCACCAAATAATCGACAATACTTGCCTGAAAGACCTCGCGGCTGTCAACAATGTAGTGGGGAACGCCCAAATCTTCGCAAATTTTAGCGGCATCGACCATTCCCTCAGAGCAGCACTGACCTTTGCCCTTCATCAACCACAGCGTTAAACCCACCACTTCATATCCCTGATGGTGTAAAATTGCGGCTGCTGCGGAACTATCGACCCCGCCGGAGAGGCCTACAACAATCTTGTTCATGGTTGGAGAGAAATTGCTATTTTACTGTTACTTTGTTCGATCGAGCTAATTTATTATACCACAAAGATACTACAACTTGCCACTGCTGCTGTTAGCTGAAATTTTAGCACTAATATGACTATTGAAAAATTTGTTGTTACCGCCGACCAAATGCGGCAAATAGAAACGAGAATCTTTGCTGCGGGAATGCCAGTCGCAGCTTTAATGGAAAAAGTCGCCGGACTGATTGCTAGACGCATTCAGGAGCTTTTGAAGGTGGAAGGAAGTGGCGCAACTAGCAGTGGACGGGATTTAACGGATAGAAGGAAAAGGGAAGAAGGGAAAAACCTTGTTAATTCTCAATTGCCAATTATCGGCGTATTGGTTGGGCCCGGACACAACGGCGGCGATGCTTTGGTTGTTGCCCGCGAATTGCACTTTCAAGGGTTCCAAGTAGTTATTTACTGCCCGTTTTCTAAACTCAAAGAACTCACAAAAAATCACGCTGATTATGCGCGTTGTTTAAATATTCGGTTTGTTGACAAAATTGAACCGCTAAAAATCTGCGATTTGCTCGTAGATGGTTTATTTGGATTTGGATTAGAACGAGAAATTAATAACGCCACTGCGGCAGCTATTGAGGAAATAAATAATTTAAATATACCCATTTTAAGTATAGACATTCCATCTGGAATTCATACAGATACCGGAGAAGTTTTGGGGACGGCAATTCGGGCAAAACATACATTATGTTTGGGTTTGTGGAAAATGGGATTTCTGCAAGACAGAGCCTTAGAATATATCGGGAGTTCCGAACTAATTGATTTTGATATTCCCGCAGCAGATATTGCAGCAGTATTGGGCGAAACGCCAGCAATACAACGCATTACAACAGCCTCGGCAACTCAGCATTTGCCGTTACCCCGATCGCCAATTTCGCACAAGTACACCAACGGTCACTTACTAATTATTGCAGGTTCCCGCCGCTACAGCGGAGCAGCAGTTTTGGCAGCATTGGGAGCAAGAGCAAGCGGCATCGGAATGCTGTCAATTGCGGTTCCTGAGTCAATTAAATCGATGTTAAGCAGTCAGTTGCCAGAGGCATTAGTTATAGGATGTCCCGAAACCCAAAGCGGTGCAATTAGCGAGTTGCCAGTAGCAATTGATTTGAGTTCTTATGATGCGATCGCCGCAGGGCCAGGTCTGACATTGGAAGCGGCAATAGCTGTAGAATCTGTACTGGAGAGCGCTCGACCTCTGGTTTTAGATGCTGACGGTTTAAATATCCTCGCTCAACTCGGCACAGTCCCCATTTTGTCCGAACGCTCAGCACTGACAATTATCACGCCTCACCCGGGCGAATTCAAGCGTTTATTTCCCGAATTAGCCGACGAAACGGGCGAGGATCGAATTGCGGCAACTCAAGCAGCAGCTCAGCTTTGCGGTGCAACGGTATTGCTCAAAGGAGCCAGAGTTTGCATAAGTTGGAAGGAGGAGGGCGATTCCCTAGGGGATAGCTACGCTTCACGTACCATCACCTACCTCAATCCCGAAAGCACCCCAGCCCTCGCCAGAGGCGGCAGCGGCGACGTTCTTACAGGCTTGTTAGGGGGACTATTAGCAACTGCGATCGCCCGCAAATCCCCCCCCCAATCAGTTGCAGCAACAGCAGCTTGGTGGCACGCTCAAGCCGGAATCATGGCTGCCAAAGAACGGACGGAATTAGGAGTAGATGCCTTTACTTTGACACAGTATTTAATTCCCACATTGCGAGAATTTGCTTAGTAAACAATCAACAGTAGTTGGTAGGGTGCGCACCGCGCACCTTTGTATTTTGTAGCGTGTGTACCTCGCACCTTACCCCTTAGTTTGTAGTGACAACGAAAGTCCTCATCAAAATATTACAACTTGCATTCCTTACGGCAAACCAACGGGTAACTCAAACCCGTGACACTCACATGAGTGACACTCCAAAAAGTGACTGTGCACTCACAAAGCCCACCAGTTATACCTGAAATATCAAAGACCAAAACTTAAATCTTGAGAGGAACCACATTATGTATACCGAAGAAAGAAGCTTGAACAATGAAACTATGGCTCTTGTCGCCGATACTACTGCTCAATCAACTCTGGCATTTTCTGAAACCACTGGAGTAAACAAACCCACTTTACAAATGGGTTCAACAGGTCAAGCTGTCAAGGAACTGCAACAGCTTCTATATCATTGGACCTATTATTTTGGCCCGATGGACGGTATCTTCGGCATCCAAGTTCAAAACGCGGTCAAAGGCTACCAACACCGCGTCTTTTTAAAAGAAGATGGGATTGTCGGCCCTATCACTTGGGAAGCACTATACTCTGGTGCACCTGTGAATATGCCGGTAGTAATGAAGGGCAGTTCTGGTAATGCTGTTAAAATTGTTCAGAATGTCTTGAAAATCAATGGATACTATTTCGGCTTCATTGACGGATCCTTCGGGACGATGACAGATGTAGCAGTGCGACAATTGCAAATTAGCATGGCTTTACCGCAAGATGGAATTGTCGGCTACAGAACTTGGCACGCCCTCAGCAAGTTGCCGCACTAATGACGGGTTGGATTCACTTTCAGTGATATCGCCCAAAATCCGTAGATAAATTAGGGATTTAGGCAAAGCCAAAATCCCTAATTTTCCTTAAGGGGAAGGCAGCGCGCGGGAAGGGGCGCCAATTCTGTTACCGTTCCCGGCGATTAAAAATATTCTTAAATTTCCTATGTTTTTTTGTTAGTATATCCTAGGAAATTGGGAGTCATTCGATTTGAGATTTTAAATTTTAGATTTTGTATTGACCCCACGGATAAATTAGGGGGCTTGAGGATTTTAGATTTTGGATTGATTCCACGGAGAAATTAGGGGGCTTGTACCATCAAGAAATTTTTGGTCACAATCCGGTTTATTTCCCTTCTGATTTAGTTGTAAATAGTTGCACTCAGAAAATTATTATTATTATTATTCCGATACTTACCTAACAAGACTTAGGCATGGGGGGCTTATTCCCGGTTTATACGAAAATTTCCAGGTTGAGTAACGAGAAATCTAGGAATCAACCGGGTTTTTAAGCCAAGCGCGCGCAAGTCCCGAACTAGCCTTTGATGAACTTTTCTAATTTGTGAGCCATCTTCTCTATAATTCCCTCTGAAGTATCTGCAGCCGATGATTCAGCTTCAATACGCTTGACCACATCCTCTGAAAGATTCAGCAACTGCACTAATTTTTGATAAGCTGCGGCTTCTTCAGCGTTAATTTTGGGTTCATCGGGAGTGCGAGAACTAGAAGAAATCACTTCATAGCCGAGTTGCAAGACTAATTCCTTTTCATCTTGAGTTTCTAGTTGACCTATCAACTCGTCAAGGGGGATATTTTGCATGATGTAATCCCGCAGTTCTTGTTGCATTTGTTGTCCGTCGGTATCTGGGGCAAACAAACGACAAAAGCGATCGAGCATTAAATTAACTTCTTCTGTGGCGAGTTCGCCGTCAGCCCAGGCCATCGAGGCAACAATTCTCAGCAGATTCATCTGGCGGGGCGTAATTGATGGAGGAGGTGGGGTTTGCATAATTAAAATGGGTAATTGGGAATTGAAAATTGGTAATTGGGAATTGGGAATTAGGAATTGAGCCTGATTCCTTCTTGTCTTTTCTTTCCCGTTCCCCTTCATTTATGTCACAATTTCGACAGAGGAACTCCCAGCCATCCAGTAAAGTTTTGTTTCTGAATAGCGGTGGGCTGTTCCACCGGCACGATCGAGTAGCGGCCAGGGCGGGGCGGCGCGAGAGTCACACGACGAGTCCGCAGTTCGTCTTGGTGAAAAACTGTCACCTCTATTGTGTCCCCCGGCTGATAATCTTTAAGCCTCTCGCCCGCTTGTTCTGAATTTACCCGAAAACCTTCGATCGCCAGCAACTCGTCTCCAGCGTCAATTCCCGCCAATTGTGCCGGAGAGCCTATTTCGACAAATTTAACCATTTCCCGCCCGTTTTCGGTTCCCAACGTCCAACCGATGCGAGGCGTTCGGTCAGTTTCATCTACCCCAATTTGCAGCCCAAAAGGTTCGAGATATTTGTTGTAAGGCAACTCTTCTGTGCCGTCTATATAGCGCGCAAAAAAGTCGCTCAAATCGATGCCGGCGACGGACTCGATCGCACTTTGCAACTCTTCGGGAGTAAAGCCTATTTCTGCAGGCAGCGAAGGAGAATTTAACTCTCCGTTTGATGTCAAATGCGCCGACTTGCCATCTGTTTCCGACTTCAGGTCAAAATCGCCATTTTGGGCAGAATTAGCATTGCCAAACTGCTGCCACATCAAACGCATCACATCATCGAGCGATCGCTCGTTGCCGTGTCTAGCTCGAATCAACAAATCGAGCAAAAACGAAACAACTTCCCCTTTCAAATAATAGGAAATCTGCGAATTATCACTGTTAGCATCCCGGCGATAAAGTTTAATCCAAGCATCCCAGCTAGACTCGCTCACAGGCTGCACGCTGCGCCCCGGAGTCGTCTGCAAGCGAGTAATTTCCTTAGCCATACCTTGGAAAAAACCTTTGACGTTGTAGAGACCAGCTCGAAAAGGAATCACCAAATCGTAATAACTGGTAGTGCCTTCAGAAAACCATAAAGAAGGAGTGTAATTCTCTTTTTCGTAGTCAAATACTTCCAGAGCTTTCGGTCGAATGCGCTTGACATTCCACAGGTGAAAAAACTCGTGAGCTACCAACTGAATAAAGCGTTCATACTTTTCCTTGGCCCGAAAACCAAAACGCGGATAGTTGAGAGTGCAACTCTCCTTGTGTTCCAAACCGCCAAAACCAGAGCCGGACAAATGCAGGAAAAACACATAGCGTTCGTAAGGCAAGCCGCCGAACATTTTTGCCTCGACTTCGATTATTTTTTGGATGTCTCGAATCGTGCGATCTGGTTCTAAATTGCCTTTCCCCCAAACAACTAGCTGGTGGGTTTTTCCCATCACTTCAAACTCGTACACTTCATGATAGCCAATCTCAAAAGGACTGTCTACGAGAGTGTCAAAATCGGCAGCAGCGAAAGTAAGATTTTGGCCGGGAACAGGTGGCAAAGTAGTAACGGTGCGCCATTGGGGCTTCGGTGGCACAACAGTCACGGTGTAGCAGTTGCTCTCAAAACCAGGCAAGAAAAAACATAAAGCCGCTGGATTGAAATAACCGTGAGTCGAGTCTAAATGATTGGTTCGCACTGTCAGTTCGTTGGCAAAAATGCGGTAGCGAACCGTGATATCTGACACCGAATCGGTCTCGATTTGCCAGTGATTTTTGCTTTTCTTGCGCCAAGGTAAAGCACGCGTGGCGTAGCTATCCCGCAGGGAATCGCCCGCCTGGGAGCTAAAATCTTGCAGGTGGCGGGCGTACTCTCGAACCAAGTAAGAACCGGGAGTCCAGACAGGCATTTTTAAATCCAGAACAGGCTCCGACCAACCTTGCACGCGCAAAGTTACTTCAAAGAGATGGGATTCAGGATTGGGCATCGCCACCGAATATTGAATTGTCGGTGCTGTTAGTTGCCCCTGACGGTTGCCGGCAGCCGACGAGGTATCCAAAGAAGTAACATCAGTCATTGACTTGCCAAATTAATCAAGTGCTTGAGGTTGATCAAATGGATAGTTTGGTGGTCTGGATCGATATTGATCCAACCTTTACTATCGAGTTTTTCCATAATTTTGCTGGTTTCATCTAGGGTGATATCTGTCACATCAGCTAAGTCTTCATAAGGAATATTGAAGATATCTTTGCCCTCAGCAGTTTTCTGACCGTAGTTTTCTGCCAGCTCGACTAAAGTATTTGCTAGTTTAACCGCTGGCTGCCGGTTTCGGAGTTGATAGCGGAGATTGGTTTGGCGGAGTCGCCGCACCATCAGTTGCAGCATCCGGTGGTGCAATTGCGGGTCTTTAAAGAGGGTTTGGATAAATCGCTGAGCTGTGACGCTGAGAAGTCGCACGGGCGATAGAGCAAGTACGTCATTCGATCGAGGAGATTCGTCCAGAATGGCCATTTCGCCGAAGAAGGCACCCCGTCCTAAAATAGCCATTGATACAGCTCGATCGTTTGACAAGCGCCGGACTTTTACCCAGCCAGACACGACAAAGTAAATTGCGTTGCCCCAAGAATCCTCCATCACCACAGCTCGGCCCGGGGGATACTCATGCTTGACGGCATTTGATAGTAGCCCTCCCAAGGTTTCTGGGTTAGCACCCTTAAATAGAGGGAATAGCTCACTGAAAGCTTCTGTCTTCATGCAAACTCGCGGAGGTGGGAAATATGATTAGGCGACACCCAACAGCTAGGGAACGATCGATGTTTGGGAACACAAACAATCTGTTGCTCCTTTAATTGATGATAAGGGTGCAGAGGCCCGGTTCACGTAAAATCGGCAGATTCTTTAATCTTAAACGGGTTTACAAGCCGGCCACTGCCTGTTGAACTTTACCCAACAGAGGTTCTATGTATTCCGGCCAGCCGATCGCGATTGACTGCGTGTGGGCCAGAGTTTCCGGCTCGATCGCATCTTTAGTCCACCTCAGCGGTTGACCTTGCAAGTCGCAACAAACCAATCCGGCTGCTTTTGCTAAAGCCAGAGGACCGGCGGTATCCCACACTTTAACTCTGCCGTTGAGATACAGGTACAAACCGGCTCTACCGAAGATAACTTCCATTACTTTTAAGCCAAAGCTGCCCAGCGAGTAAAATTCGGCTCCGGGGATGCTTTGGGCGATCGCCCGGGCGTAGTTTTTTTGGTCTTTGTCTCCGAGAATAATTTTACAATTTTCCGCTGTCGGAGCCGGGGGTGTGCACAGGGCGATCTGCTGCGGCGCTTGGGTTCCCACACTTTGGAACAATCCCCAATCTTTGCCGCCAAAATACATTTGGTCAAAAGCTGGGGCGTAGAGCCAGCCGGCCACCGGTTCCCCTTCAAGCAGCAGCCCCACCATCGAAGCGTAGTGAAGTTTTCCCCGAATAAATTCTTCAGTCCCGTCGAGGGGATCGATGCACCAGAGGCGCTGGTAATTGCCCCCATAAGCTGCTCTGGAGGCGCTGTTTTCCTCCGTGATCCTCCCATCTTCAGGAAACAAAGCGCTAAATGCTGCCGATAGTTGTCGGTCTAGGTATTGATCGATACTCGTCACGTAGTCGTTCGGCCCTTTCTCGGAAACTTCAAAAGGTTCGGCTGCTAGCTTGTAAGCTTCTTGACCGCACTCGCGTAGGGTGTAGCGAATTTTTTGGTCTTGCTCTGGAGAAATATACATGAGGTTAAACATAAATTCTTTAGCTAACTTCAGCATAAAAGCTTAAGTCCTTTGAATCGATCGGCGCGTGTCACTGTTTTTGATTCGTACAGGATTTGCGCCCGGTTGTCCGTAAACCCGGTTTCCTAAGCATGAGGGCCGTTGCTATACAAGCCCCAGACAGGATTGGTGAAATTAAAAAAATTTAGACATGACTGAGAACCCCCAGATTCATCATGTGTAGAGTCAATCTAAAATCTAAAATCTAAAATCTAAAATCGACTGACTGACCGCACCACCACTTTCAATAGTTGAGGATAGAATTTTCTGAGGTTAGATAATTTGTGCCATCACCAAATTGCAGTTTGTTTGGGGGGCAATAAATATGCTGCTGGAGTGCAGTTTTTACTGGAAGCAATGGCCTGCAAGCGCCCGGTCGTCATCACTGGGACTCAAGGTAGGGTCGAGTATTTAGCTGCCCCGGATCTTGGCAAAGTGGTAAAGGTGGGAGATGCAACAGGTTTGCGGGAGGCGATCGTCAATTTGCTAAAAAATCCTCAACAAGCTGAATCTCAAGCGCAGCCAGGCTACAAAATGGTTGTGAACCCACAACAGCGAACTTTATATCGATGTTTTGGTCGAGAAATTGCAATGCTTTGATAAAACTGTAAGGTGCGCCGAGGCACACCATAACTCACGTCCGAATGATGCAGCAGAATGCACACCTTACTGCTATAAATAGAACGTCAAAATGTTGACGATCTAAGTCATATTTAAAAAGTAATGAGTTATGAGTTGCCATTACGAATTTAATCTTACAGCAGTTACTCACCCCTACTCAATCAACAGGGTTTTCAAAACATAATCGAAAGCCTCAAACAAGTATTTTCGTCCATCCAACCCGGTTGATGCACCTATGATTATCTTACTCAAGACTCAAAACTCAAAACTATTAAGACTCCCGTCCACTCGCCCACTTATCCCGCCATTTCACAGTCCCTTCCGAAACTAAAACCCAGCGGCGACAAACCAGATTTTCTCGGAGAGGCGACAGTCCTTCCCGTAGAAGTGCATACTTATAAGAAATCAACTTCCCCGCACTTTCATTAAAAGGAATTTCACCAAACCAAGTATTAGTATTGATATACTCCAAGGGGAAACCCTTACTAATATCCCAATTCCCCAATTCAGGACAATCTCCAATCACCACAATTCTTTCACCAGGCTGAGTTCTAACGCTGTTAAGCTGGGCCCGCACAATAGTTTTTGCCTTAACTCGCTCTCCGACGCGGCTAAAAATCATTACTTCTCGCGCACCCAATTCTAAGTTGTACAGCATTCCATCTTTAACTTCAAACTTACGGCGCGATAAAACCTCCGTATGCTCTCCATCAGGCAGCTCAGTATCAACCTCTTTAATTGTAACAGCATTGCCACGATTCATCGCTACAAACACCACAGAATCGCGATAGCGGCGCACGTAACAATAAACATCAGCAGTTAAATATTTTTGCCACTGACTCCCCATCGAAATAGCTGGATTCAGCCGCCGCAATCCCGACAGCAACCGCACATCCCGGTAAATTGGCGAATCAGTATCCCACTTTTCCATCATCGGGCGGTTGTATGGGTCATTGCCCCCATCTGTATCATCGTGCAAATACTGTTCGGTGCCGTAATAAATGCAGGGAATGCCGCGAGTCGTCATAATTAAACATATCGCCAACTGCAGCATTTCTGGATCGGGATTCAACGACTGAAACCTCGGCATATCGTGGTTGTCAATAAAAGTAATCAACTCCGTCGCGCCGTAGTAGCGGTGATCTAAATTCAGGACATCTTGGACTAACTTAAATCCTGCCTCGGCACCCTTTCCTAATACTTCTCGAATGGCCACGCACAGACCAAAATCTAAAATAGTCATCCCCGACTCGTTGACAAATTCCACAGAACGATCGTTTCGAGGATCGCTGTAAATCCATTCGCCAAAAATGAAAACATCAGGTCTGTGTGTTAAAATGTCAGCAGTAAATTCCTGCCAAAACCAAATAGGCATATGCTTGACTGTATCAACCCGCAAAGCATCAACACCTCTGTCCAGCCATTGTTTAATTGCTGACTTAATGTAATTCCGGTAGGCAATATTATTTTCGTTAAAAGTTGCTAAACCCGACAGTTCGCAGTTTTGGACTTGCCATTCATCTTCCCAGTTGGTGACTTCGCCATAGTGGTGATACCAGTCATCTTCATCGTCATTAAAGTCAGCTATTTTTACGCCGTCGTCGTAGAGTTCCCCTTTTTTACCGCTAAAATCTGGGTTGCTGTGATTGCAGACAATATCGAGTACGAGTTTCATGTTTCGCTGGTGCAACTCGTGTACTAATTTGTCAAATACCGTATCTTTACTTTCTTGTGTTTGGTTAATAGAAGGATTGTCGCCTTTGGCAATAAAGCGGGGATTTAGTCGCTTGAAATCTTTAGTCCAGTAGCCATGAATTGCAGCTTGTTCGACAAATAATGCTTCAACTTGCTCGAACAGTGGCGTCAGCCAAACTGCGCTAACTCCCATATCTTTTAAGTAATCGAGTTTGTCAATAACTCCCTGCAAGTCGCCGCCCCAATATCTGCCCCAATCTTTGCCTTCGGGATCGTAAAGTTCTGGGTTTGGGCCTTCGTTATTTGTGGGGTCGCCGTCGTAAAAGCGATCGACTACAATGAAATAAATTGTTTCTTGTCGGAATTCAATGTCTCTGGTGTAGAGGAATTCTAAATCGAGTTCGCTTTCTGGCTTAACTTCTTCTACCAGAGACTCAATTTTTTCTTCTGGTTCGCTAACTTCGTATTGAGAGGAAGTTTGATTGGGAGTGACTGATGTCATGAGATGTATTTTTTTATATTGTAAGATTGGTCAGTTATTGGGATCTCAAGTCGGAAATAGCTTTCCCCTCGGACTGAGTTTTACAGCATCATACGGAATTTACTCGTTTAAAGAAATCTTCCTTCAGAGAGAGGGCAGACTCATCCTTAAGGATTAGGTGAATGAGAGTTAATATTTAGCGTAATTCTCCCTCAAAGAGGCAGATCCTCAAACACCTGCCGTACCAGACTAAGCCTGGTAATGAGAAAAGGTGTACTAATTGTGCGATCGTCCTTTTTTCCTTCCTTTCATTCCTCCCGCAAACTTTGGATATCTTCAACCCTCAAACCAATTGTTTGAGTAATGGTTTGATTGTCAATTAGATTGAGAAGCTGCCTAGGAATTTGCAGAGCATTTTCTCCCATTCCTTGCTGCATTACTTGCTACAATTCTTGTTGTAATCCTTGTGCAAGTCCTTTATCCTTATATCTTGCACCATTCTCGCTCGCACAGGCTTTCGGGCCGGTTCGACAAAGAGTTGATTTTTTTGTGGGAGGGCAGGAAAGCCCGATCTGAAAGGATTCTTGAGAATCGTGCCACATCTCAGCTACCCTGACTATGCAGCAGTATTTAACTAGAGCGATCTACTTATCCCAAAAAAGAACGATCGCCCGACATCCACCCCAACCCTAGCTAACCACAGCCACCGCAGACTCTGGAACCTGAGAATGCTCCACCCGAAAAACATTCGCGCTCAAATTAGCAACAATTTGTTTCCCCTGCTGCGTTAGTTCCAAATAGCCGATCGCATCCTTCACATATCGATAAACCACATTCCAATAAAACTTCGGATAACCATTTCGCAACTCTCCCGGATTTTGATAGCCCAAAACCAGATTTTGCCCAGTCTCCTCAAACTCATAAAACAGCGCCGCAATCTTTTGCAAATATCGTGGATCGCTCAACTGACCAATTAAATCAGCAGCGCGCACTAAACCTGGATAATTGACAGTCTCTTGATAATCTTCATCGGCAGGAACTGGGAAACGAGTCAGCTCAATATTACGCTTAACCACCTCAGCATCAATCAGTTTGTGACCGCCAAAACGCTCATCAATAAACATTTTTCCGCGATCGACATGATAAGGCGTCAAACTCGCATCCGTCGCCCCCGGAGGTAGCTTCACTTGCGAATCCTCTATCCCCGTTGCATACAGCCTCAAATCAGTTCGATCTTGCCGACAAACCCCCTTCACATACCCGATATCGTGACACAGCAAAGCAATGTGGAAATGCAACCAATGTTCACATAAAACACCACCCTCCCGGATGTGCTTGCCGCGCAAAATCTCCTGTCCCACCAAAGTCACTAAAATAGTGTGTTCCACATTGTGATAAAGAGCATCGCTATTAGCAATATTTTCCAAAGCCATACTCGCTGCCCAAGCAATAATTTCACTATAGTCAGATTTCAACCCGCCGTAGGTGTACCGGTAGCCTTCAATCAGTCGATTTACAAAAGCATTAATCAGCAGTTCAGTTGCATTAAACATATTCACTTCCCTGAGCCCACGTAGATCATTAAATTATTTTTATAGTTATTGTTTTTGGTGCTACCGTTTAATGTTATTTTTGGCTTAAGCGCGACGATGGAGACCAACTCCTATCGAGACGCATCCATTGATATTATCAACAATTATGGCTTAAATTATGGCTCTCGCAACTACCAGAGCGACACACCCCATCAATAATTGAGATAAATGGACGATCGAGGTATGACACCCCTCAATCAGCAGTACGGTGTTCCATCTTCCGTGCATACGTCAGTCGATTTTAAATTTTAGATTTACTCGACAGATACATCTGGGGGCGAGAAGTAGGATCTAAAATTTTGGGTTGCTCACCACTGTTGTCGGAAACTTGTATCTGTTTTCGCTGCTTCCGCCCAAAAACGAGAGCGATGGAAAACGCAACCCCATTAATTCCTCATACACAGGATTAAGCTTGCACATAGGCGGTATGTAGAAAAGATGGTGTCCCAATAACTGAATATATCTCTCTCAACAACACCGTGCGAGTATAACTTGGCACACCGCTAAGTTACTGGCGGCTCTCCCCCTGCATGCAGTGCTATCAAGTCACTGTCGCACTGCTTGCACGAGGCGATCGCTAAAAGTTAAGTCTAGGCAGTGATTTTCCGGGAAAATACTTACAGTCAACTTCATGATTTATCTCAGTAATCATTACTAACAAAAACTTAGGCATCACCCGACTTAATTCTCAACGAAACCCACTGTTGCTCCGATGACCTGAATAAGTTTTATGGGTGACATTCACAGTCGCCAAATGTGATGCGAAGAGCTAGCATTTGTGATTCAAAACTCGCTAAAGTGTGAGACAGATCACGCCCTCTGTTCCCTACAGAATCTATACTTGGATAGATGGCAAGAAAATAAGACAGAATCAGTGGCAGCCCTCCCTCGCAGCTCCCCTCTCCGATCATCTGCGATCTACGACTCTGTATACTTACTAATATAAGGTTTCAGGCAATGATTAAACAAAAACATAAATATGCCGACCTTGCTCAACTCCCCCACACAGATACCGTGCTCCAAAAACTCCCTGTAGAAGTTAAAGATTGGGCCCAAAGCTTGCCTTGGAACCAACGGCGCTATGTCTTGTCTCTCTGCTACATATTGTGTGCATCTACTCCCGACTTGCAAGCAGAATTTTTAGATAATTATACAGCCGACGGTTTAGTCTCAAAAATGTTTGAAGATGTAGATACTCTACACCGAGTCAAAGAGTATTTAATCAGATTTAGGGTCAAAAAACAATTAAACGAATCAGATTTAAGAAGCTACATCAAACAATTTTATATCCACTCAGCTCAACAATCGCGCCGAGAAACTGACCAATATTTAGAATCTGCACTCCGCTTCGTCTTGAGTACAGAAGAACGCAATAATGTTTTTAACTATATTTTGGGCTTTGAATTTATTAAAATTGTGTTTCAAATGAGCTGGTTGCAACACGAAAGATTAGCGAGACTGCAAAAAAATCAGTCGCAGTTTATTGAAACCTATATCAAGCCGATTCAACACGCACACAGAATTAATGGCATAATTATACCGAAAGATGAGAGAATCTTTTTTGCCAGACGCACCTATTACGTTCAACTACCTAACATTTCCTACAGAAGACTCATTGAGTTAGTCATGGCAACTTTTACTACAGAAATGGTGAGTAATTGCGGATTTTCTATCAGCCGCCACTCTCAAGCTCTGCGTTTTGACTGCGATTACATTTATGATCCAGAACCTGAAGAAGAAAGATTTCCTACTGACTTGCAATTTATTCATTAACTTGACGCAGTAAGGTGTACCCTAATTTGCTTTTTTCTCTTTACTTTTAGTTGCGCTTTGGGAACAGGATAGTTTTTGAATCATGGGACTTTGAGTCGGCCGGTTAAAACCGAATTTTTCAGCCGGATTAGATATAAAATAGGAGGGCTGTATCAACTAACCTTCCGCTTGCATTTCTTCAATGTCAAACCAGCTAACTATCACTCCCGCTAGCGGAATTGCCAGAAATATACCTAAAAGTCCTGCTGATCTTGCTCCGACTAACAGTGCAAAAAATACCACTACCGGATTGAGGTTAAGGGAATTTTGCATCAGTCTCGGATGAATAAAGTTGTCTTGAATTTGCTGCAAAACAATGCAAGCTGCCAATACTTTTAAAGATAGCCACACATTTTGAGACAATACAATAAAACAAACTAAGCTAATTCCCAGCGTCGCTCCGATCCCTGGAACTAAATCAAACAATCCGATAATAAAGGCTAAAATTAAGGGAAATTTCACATCTAACAGCAGAAAAATTAAAAAACTTGCTGTTGTCAAAAATAACATTAATAGGATTTGTGCCTGAAAAAATCCTAAAAAGTTTTTCTCTATTGTTACGCTTAAACGCCTGTGCAGGTGTCGAGGTATAAATTTGAGAACTAACACCCACAGCCTCTCTCCATCAAGTAACATGAAAGAAGCCACCACCAAAATTAATATTAAATTCAATAAATTGGTTAAAAATACTTGTAAAAAAGCAATACTCGATACAACTCCGGCCAAAGCTTGATTTCGCAGTTGTTCCTCAATAACTCGCAGGTTAACTTGCAGGTTTCTCGCCCGCAGAAATGCTTCGATGCGCTCGGACAGAGGCGCCAGAGCATTCAAAAATTCAGTCACGCTGTCAATTAATTGCTGTCCTTGAGATAAAAGAGTGACGCCTACAGTGACGGTGAGACCGCCCAAAACTAAAATGGTGAGCAAGACAACGAAGGCGACAGCTAAACTTCGCGGTAAAAATCTTTGGAGAGTTCGCACCGGATAGTTGAGCAAAAAAGCCACGAGTGCAGCAATGGTGAAAACCGCGACGGCAGTTTCAAAGTAAGCTAAAAGTTGCAGTCCAGCCCAACCAGAAGCAAATAAAAGCAAAAACCGGACTAAGGCTAAATTGCTTAGCATATTCCAAAAATTGGGAGGGGTTCTTTCTTGCTCTTTCACAGGGATTTTTAGGGGTTAATAATAGCTCAAAACTATTGCAGAGTGATCTTTTAGAATCGCACCCAAGATATATCTGCGGCTATCCCCCTCAAGGCAGAAAACAGATGACGAACGGAGGCAGGAGTGGATTCTATTCACCATAAGTTCGATCGTAACCAATGCCCAATGAAACACGCCCCCGATCGAACAAACAGCTTTTCTGACTCTAAAACCGCCTCGGAAACTCTTGGCGATGGTAGTATTGGTGGCCCAAGCCCGATCGCAACTAACACACAAACGCTCAAATTTGCTGGCGTCGAAAAACCCGGTTTCCGTGTCAGCCGCGAAAAATTTCAACTCTGCCTCCTGGAAGATAGTATGAACAGGTCAATTTTTGGGATACTAGAAACTAGCACTCAACTTAGCTGAGGAACAAACGTGCTGCTATCAAAAGGCTTTGAAGTAGAAATGTATACCGGCACTCCCGAAGGTGAGGTTGTCGGTCTCTCCGATCGCATAGTCGCCGATCTAGAGGGATTCGTCCGGGAGCCTGATAGCCGCAATGTGGAGTACACGACCGCCCCGCTGTGCAGCTACGATCGCCTGCTGTGCGCCTTAGTCAAGCCACGAGTCCGGCTGCGCGAGTATCTCAAACAATTGGGCGACTATACCTTGCTGCCGGGAAGTACCTTGTCTCTCGGAGGGAGCGATCGATTTTACAGATCCGATCCCAACAACCCCTACCACACTTACATCGAGCAAACCTACGGCACCAAAGTCGTTACCGCCAGCATTCACATTAACATCGGCATCTCCCAACCAGAAATGCTGATGCGCGCCATCCGCCTAGCCCGCGTCGAAGCACCGCTATACCTTGCCTTGAGCGCCTCTTCCCCCTTCCTCGACGGCGAAGTCACTGGCTATCATTCCACTCGGTGGGGTTTGTTTCCCAAAACTCCCGCCATCGTCCCCTTGTTTGAAAGTCACAAGCATTACATTCAGTGGACTGAAGAACAGCTAGAACTCGGTACTATGCAAAACGTCCGTCATCTGTGGTCGGCAGTGCGACCAAATGGCGATCGTCGCCCCTACTGTCTCAACCGCCTCGAACTGAGAATTTGCGACCTCGAAGTCAATCCTCTGGCTTTGTTAGCCATCACTGCCTTACTAGAAGCTCGCATTTGGCAGATGATGGAAGACCCCAGCTTAGACCCGTTAGAACTCAGCACCTTGCCGGTGGCCACCCGTAACGAAGACTTAGTTGCCCTCACAGACGCCAACGAAATTGCTGCCTCCCGGCAAAGTTTGGATGCCGAACTCACCCACTGGCAAGACGGCAGAACTATTCTGGCACGAGATTGGATTGAGGAAATTTACCGAGAAGTGTGGCCTATAGCCAAAAAACGCGGCTTTAGCTGCTTTCTCTCACCGCTCAAAAAGATTCTCCGGGAAGGCAACACCGCCCAGCAGTGGTTGAAGCTGCACGAGGCTGGTTCTGACACCCGCAGTATTATTCTCCAAGGGATTCAGGGGATGGCTCACCAAGAATGGGAGCTAGAAGACAACTTGTGTGCCCAGTTAGTTGCCTGAAGTACCCGCCGTTGTTATAACGGGGCTTTCACTAGCCCCCTGGCTATGCGTACTCAGCCAATACAAATAGCCCGAACCTCTCGGTCAAAAGTTGCAGAGCGACTCCCAAAAACAAATCAGAATATTTAATCAATGGAGCTCGACAAAGGTTATAAATAAAAGCTATAAGGTATATCTACCTTTGGGTAGTTTTATAAATTTCCCAATAGCTGTATTTTTCGCTGTTTAATTAGCTTCATGCCCCAACTTGTCTTGATTCACCCGCAAATCCCCCCGAATACTGGCAATATCGCCCGCACTTGCGCTGCCACAGGCACCGAACTGCATTTAGTGGGCCCCCTGGGGTTTGAAATTAGCGATCGCTACCTGAAACGGGCCGGCTTAGATTACTGGCCCTACGTCAACCTCCACTGCCACGAAGACTTAGCGGCTTTTCTGGCCTATCGGCAGCAGCGCGGGGGACGATCGATCGGATTCAGCACTGGCGGGCGATGCAATTACGCGCAATTCCAATTTCAGCCCAGCGACTGGCTGATGTTTGGCTCGGAAACTGTAGGCATTCCCCAATTCGTGTTGGATGCCTGCGACGCCACAGTTTTTATTCCTATGAGCCAGCCTGGAGTCAGGAGTTTGAACCTCTCCGTCAGCGCCGCTGTGGGTTTATTTGAGGCTAAACGACAGTTGGGCGAGCTGGGATAAATCATTATCAACACATAAACATATAGATATTTAATAGCTGCTGCAGGCTGCCAAATCTTCTTTTAAATATAAGAAATTTGTATCTAAGGGGTGAAAATCTAGATAGCAGACATTAATATATTTTATTCATTCAAAAACAGATTGTTATCAGCAACACCAAATTACTCCCAAGATGATTCAGCAACAAAAACCGAGGATTTTAGCGATTTAGGGCGTGAGCGAGTACCAGCTTGGGTCTGAACACTATATCTAGTAAATATACGGTTGTAGGTTGTCCGGAAATTAGCCTAAAGTCTGATAATAGGTGAGAGTTCAGAGCCTTACCGGAACGAAGATTTTATGTATTCGTTCCAGCTATTGCGGTGTAAGGCTTGTGGGGTTAATTGCAGCAGGTTTGACCGAGAATTTTAAAATTTCTGACGGTTTGAGCTTGTCTAAATTAAAAAAGCAAGGTAATCTGGCCTAAGCATGATAGCTGTCAACAATCAGAATATTTTTGGTTGTTGATTTAAACTCAGCGTCATGCGATCCCCTTGAGTGTTTCCAAGGACAGTTAGCGCTTCTCAGTAGGAGGTCGTTTTTTTGAAACGAACATATCCCCAAATTAAGCCTGTTCAGGCTAGTGAAATCGACAGAGACGGTTCTGCGGAACCATCCAAACAGACAACGCTCAGCACAGGCAGAGTTCGCTCTCTCGCCACGATCGGGCTGGCAATATCGGTAGGTGCTTCTGGCATTCTGCTACCGAGAAATGGAGACAGCGCTCGCGCGTCTGAACTCGCACCGACATCAGAATCCACCGCTGAAGTACAGCCAGTCTCGGCCAACGGGCCCGCTACCTCCGCACAAGTTGACGGTTCCAGGGCCGAACAGCCCGGATCACCTTCTGACTCGGTTGCGGTTAAGGTCCAGCAGGGGCAAAGCCTTTGGGAGCTTTCTCGGGATTATGAAGTTGAACCGTCGGCACTAGCAATTGCCAACGACATCAAACCCGATACCATACTCCAAGTTGGCCAACAGCTCAGAATTCCGACTGCGACGGAAGCCACACCACAACAGAACGCAGGCTATAGCACATCGGCTGGGCTAGAGCACGCAGCGACGGTAAATCCCGAACAAGAGTTAAATCTGACTGGCTCCGAGCCATTGGATAGTGCAGCCATGACAGCGCTGCCATCAACCGCAGCGACCCCGCTGGTCACGGCGGTACCGGAACAAAGTTCGATCGACATCCCGAATGCAGACGGGGCGATCGACAGTTTGAAAAAACAGGAAAACCGCACCACAGAATCGGGTCGAACCCTGTTAGGGTCTGAGGCGGGAGCAAATTTATCTACACCTGGGGCATTTTTACCCGAGTCAGCACCGACGCAGACCTCTCCGGGATATGCAACTGGGACAACTATTCCTGACCTCGATGCCACACCTGTAATTCCCAATTCCGGGGGAGGTCAAGCAGCATCGCCCGATCGAGCATTCGAGTCAATTGAACAGTCTTTGGCAACACCCAGTTTGCCCTCGGCTGTGCTAGTCCCCCCTGCGGGAAGTACCGCCGCGCCGGCTGAGGCCCTATACAGCGTGCGTCCGGGAGATACCCTAGATGCGATCGCCAAAGGTCACGGCGTATCGCCCAAAGATCTGATCTCCGTCAACAAGCTGGGCAACCCCAACTTGCTGAATGTCAATCAACGGCTCAAAATTCCCCAAGTAGGGTTTAAAAATCCAGGGGTACAGGCGGCAGCCTCTTATTCTGCCTCCAACTCTACATCTGTATGGGCGGCGAGTTCGGTTCCCGCATCTTTAAACCCCAGCTCGTCTACCTCGGAAATAGCCGGTGCTGGTGTTGCAGCACCCGCACCCACAGTGCCTGTTGTCTCTCCCCTGGAGAACCTGGAAGGTCTGAACAATATTTCAGCGCCCATGGTTCCCCAAATTAACAGCATTCCGCTGACTCAAGTTTCCCAAACCATTAGCGATCCACGGAAGCTGGATCTCCAAGGCGAACCAACATTTACAGGTGCAGTTGACACCAGTGCCCTGCCTGGACCAGCCCGTGAAAATGCTACCGCTATGGCTACGGGAGCATACCCGCAGCCGATCGGCTTCGTGGCAAATACTAGCGCCCAGGCTTCAAATGCCGATCCAACTAGCGCTTTACCAGACTCGAATTCGGAGGCTCTCCCCACCGCAGAAGCTCTCAACCCTTATTCCGAACGCTTGAGGGCAGAAGTGGTCAGGCTGCGAGAGGAATATCGTGCCTCGCGCAATTCGATCGGCTCCAATGCGGTGTCCCTGGCTCCAACTGACGGGCCCTCGGTCAACCCGTCTGAGGATATGCCAAGTGTCAATCCATATCTCTACACCCCCGACTATACTGAGGCGGTGCAGAATGAAATCAGCAGACCGCCATCGAGAGCCTGGTCTGAGCAGGTTCAGAAGCAGCAGCAAGAGCGTTTAGACCCCTCTCGCGCCGCGGAACTGCAACCGATAAACCTGACGCCGACCTCTGCTGGGCAGCGGCCTGTGGTAGCAACTGCTCCTTTGGGAGCCGACGGTTACGATCCCCTAAGCAACCCGTCTTTGGGACGGATGGTTTCTCCAGAACTGCCTCCGCTTTCGAGCCCTGATACTTATCTGCCTAACGGCAAACAACAGTCGGCTAACGGGTTTATTTGGCCGTCGAAGGGTGTTCTTACTTCTGGCTACGGCTGGCGGTGGGGACGGATGCACAAAGGAATTGATATTGCAGGGCCGATCGGCACGCCAATTGTGGCAGCATCAGACGGGGTGGTTACCTATGCTCAGTGGAACGACGGCGGCTACGGGTATCTGGTGGAAATTACCCATCCTGACGGCACTGAGACTGTCTATGCCCACAACAGCCGGATTTTGGTGCAAAAGGGTCAGAAAGTTGCTCAAGGGGAACAGATTTCCGAAATGGGCAGCACGGGCTTCAGTACCGGGCCTCACTTGCACTTTGAAATTCATCCCGCCGGACAGGGTGCTATCAACCCAATGGCTTTTCTGCCAGACGATGCGTCCAGCGCTTCTCGGTAACGACTGGTCGGAAGTTATGGGTTTTGAATGATTATCAAAACTCATAACTTTTACTGGAAGTTATGAGAAATAATGTTGTGTGAAAAGAAGACATAGCTAGCCCTACCGTGCTACGATAGTAAATCGTGAAGTAGATTTGGCTCAGTGGCGCAGTGGTTAGCGCAGGGGACTCATAAGCCCAAGGTCGCAGGTTCAAATCCCGCCTGAGCCATTATTAAATCAAAAAAAATACGCTCTCAAAATTGAGAGCGTATTTTTTTTGATTTATCGAGAAGATACTTGTAGTCGTTATGAGTATGATATATTTGTAACAGTTCGTAAAAAAGGAAACAAAATCTATGACCAGTGAATGCCTCCGGGTTGGTCAAGCTGCACCCGATTTCGCAGCAACAGCCGTAGTGGATCAGGAATTCAAGACTGTTAAACTGTCAGACTATAAAGGCAAAAAGTATGTAGTCCTGTTCTTCTACCCCTTGGACTTCACCTTTGTGTGCCCGACTGAGATTACAGCATTTAGCGATCGCTTCGAGGACTTCAAGAAAATCGATACCGAAATCCTCGGCGTATCCGTTGACAGCGAATTCTCTCACCTCGCTTGGATACAAACAGACCGCAAATCAGGCGGTGTCGGCGACCTCAACTATCCCTTAGTTGCTGACCTCAAAAAAACAATTAGTTCAGACTACAACGTCCTCGACCCTGAAGCAGGCGTTGCCCTCAGAGGTCTGTTCATCATCGACAAAGAAGGCATCATCCAACACTCTACTATCAACAATCTTGCCTTCGGCCGCAACGTGGACGAAACTCTCCGCACTCTGCAAGCTATCCAACACGTCCAGTCTCACCCCGATGAAGTTTGTCCCGCCGGCTGGCAGCCCGGTGACAAGACTATGACTCCCGATCCGGTCAAGTCTAAGGTATTCTTTGCTGCAGTTTAAGCACATTATAGGTGTAGGGACACGGCAGTGTCGTGTCCCTACCCGCAGGGGAATTCATTTAACGGGATTTTGAATTAACAATTAGCAATTAGCAATTACCCAATTAGGAAATATGCTGACTTCTACTAATTTTAGCGGCTTGTTAAATGAGCGGTTTTTCCAAAATTTGTTGCCTGTGCCGGCGACTAATGTTCTGAACCTGGGGCAGATGACGCCAGATTTTGAATTGCCGGATATTAATAATGGCAAATTGGTACGGCTGTCGAATTATCGCGGCGATAAGCCGGTAATTTTGGCTTTTACGCGGATTTTTACTGAAAAGCAATATTGCCCTTTCTGTTTTCCTCACATTAAAGCTTTGAATGAAAACTGGGAAAAATTTGCCGATCGCAATATAGAATTATTGATGGTTGCCAGTACCGACGATCGCCAAAGCCAAATTGTGGTTAGAGATTTAGGCTTGAAAATGCCTCTGCTTTCTGATCCAGGCTGTAAAGTGTTTCGGGCTTATCAAGTCGGTCAGGCTTTAGGTGCTCCTTTGCCTGCTCAGTTTGTTTTGAATGCAGATGGAAAACTCCTCTTCAAACATTTGTTTTCTTTCATAGACCACAATGCTAGTGTGGACACTTTATTGAAATATGTCGATCGGTAAGGACACCGCTGCTGTGTTCTAATTAGGAGTTTTTCACCGCTGATGTACGCTGGTTTAGGCCCATCAGCGGGATTTTTTCACCGATTGACACTGGTTGCGACAGCCCTTTAGTTATAAATACTTATTGTGCCAATTTCGATGGCGGAATGTTGCCATGTTCGCTCGACATTAATCTAGGCTATAGCTTGAAGGTACTTAGTACAAGTTTAAGCCAATGTCGTCTCCCAAAGATCGATCGAGCAAAATTGAATTGAGCGTCTTAGCGTCGCATCCTGAGTTGTTGACAGGTTTAGAAGCGTGGCTGCGTCTAGGTTTGCTTTCGCCCGCTGAGGTTGAGGAATTGTGCCGCCAGTATTTAGTCTGCCCACTCACAGAGCCCGCTGTAGACCTTTCTGAAATTGAGGAGTCGCGAGATCCTATTGCCGAGCCAAAAATACCTGCCTTATCAACGCAAAAAGCAGTACCTAGCAGCAGACAAAGCGTTGCTAGGCCCACAGAAACTACTCAAACCCCTAATTTTATCGCTCAAATTTTGCACTCGCTAATGGCAGAAATTAGCGTGGTGTGGCTGTTGTTTTTAGGAGTGTTCATGGTAGTTGTCTCCTCTGGAGTCTTAGCTGCCAGTCAGTGGGAAAGATTTCCTGCCGCCGGACAATATGGAGTTTTGTTAGCTTATACTTTAACTTTTTGGGCGATTAGCAGTTGGGCCAACAGACAGGTTAATTTGCACTTGACTGCTCAAACTTTGCAAGAAGTGACACTGTTGCTAGTGCCGATCAATTTTTGGGCAATGGATACTTTTGGATTGTGGCGGTATCCTTGGGATTGGGTGGTAGCAATCGCAGCGGCACTTATTTTGACTTGGATAACTGCCCGGATTATCAAAGATCAATATCAAAGCTGTTCCGGAAAAAACATCACTCGTTCGATCGCCCTAAATCACTTGGGATTGAGTTATTTGCACTGGGGGTGGGCATTTGTCGGCTTTTCCCTTACTGCGGTTTATGTGGGTACAGTGGGAACTGCTGCTATTACAGTTTATCAAGTTCAGCAACAAAGATTGCAATTTATCCAACGTGGGGTAACTACTGAAACATTCCCCGCTGCTTTCAGTTTGAGCAGAGATTTTCTGACTTACAAAAAAGCGGCTTTAATAGCTTATTCGTTAGGAATTTTACTGGGTCGAGCGATATTTGTCAAAGATGTAAATATCGCTGAAATGGGTTTAGCTTTGGCGATTTGTGGCGTGCTTTTAGCATGGCTGGATTGGCAGCACCCCCTCGCATCTGAAACTATTGAAAATAATATATCCGACCAGCCAAATCCTAGCAACTTTTTTAACTGGCAATTAGCGGGAATGGGCTTGTTGGGTTTGGGGTACCTGGTTTGTTTTCGCGACATTCCGCTACAGGCGATCGCAGTTAGCGGATTGGCTGTTTGGTTTTTTTATAACCGTTTAGTGAGATTTTGGCAAGAGTTTGATTTGCTAATGCTGGAGGCGGTGGGGCTTCAGAGTATTTGGCTGTTTTGTCGAGGGCTTCCTTTAGGGATTAGAACACAAGTTGTGGCATTTTTAGCTCAGCTTACAAACTCTCAGGAAACTCCTTGGGCTTTTTGGGGTGTTCTGCTGTTGCCTTATGTAATTTTAATGGTAAGTGCAGCGCAGTGGCTCTACCGCAAACGAAGGTTTCAACTTGCCAGTTTTGGCGAAAACCTTGCTCTCGGTTTGGGGAGTGGTTTAACTATTATTAGTTGTGTCAATCCGTTTTGGCGATCGCTCAATTTATTCGTCTCTACTTTAATTCTAGGTTGGATTACTTGGAAATACGTAATCCCAGATAATTCTCGGCGAGTTTCGAGGTCGGCTTCTGCGGCTGAACAACCTGGAAATCCGGCAATTTTAATTACCATAACTCACATTATTGGTTTATGCGCGATAGCTTCTGCAATTGACTTATTTTTGCCCAACCAGCCACCCAATATTTGGTCGGCAATATTATTGATTTTTATGGCGGCTGAGTGGGTATTTTTTGTCTGGATGAAAGCGGCGACTTTCCGAGAAAATTCTGGCTTTTTCCGCTGGCATCCTGCTTGGTCCCAAAGTTCCTGGTATTTGGGCTTAGTATTAGCAGGATTCAGCTTTATCTTGTTGCAAAATTATGTGATTGCGGGTACTGCCACTCATCGCCCTCAGTGGAGTTTGCTCTGGCTGGCGACTCCTTTGGCATTGACTGGTGTTGCTAAATATACTGAGAGTCCTCACAAAAAAGTTGCCAGTACATTTAGTACAATCGCCCTAATATTTGCACAATTTATAATTTTTATTTTTCCGGGGTATCGGTTAATTGGTTTGGGCTTGGCAGCCGGATTAATGTTGGTTAATACTTACTATTTAGTCGAATTGCCAGCGGCTGTAATTGAAGTGGGATTTGGCTTGAGTTTCGTAGCTGCAGCGATCGATCAATTAGGTTTTGTGTCTGGTTGGCTTTGGGGAATTGCCGGGGCGATCGCTCTTTTGTGTCTGTGGTTGCTTCGCAGCATAATAGTTCGTTTTTCCAGCCGTTTGCCTGAGCCTTCTCAATTAGCTGAAATTTACGAGCGAGCTTTAGATGGATGGGCAATCTTACTGGCAAGCTTGCTGTTAACAACTATTACTTTTTATTCCTATGAACTCTACGCAGGCATTAGCTTAAGTTTCCTGCCCTCTACTGAAGTTTTGGCTGCTATTTTGGTGATAATGGCTGCGATTATTTTCCGAAATTTACGCCAACTTTCCCCTCTGGCAATTTATGCCTTGGCTTGGAGTTTGGAGTTGTTGACAGCAGTGGGTTTGAGTTTTGTAGATCGTACTGCGATTAATTTGGCAGTTGCTAATATCGCTCTCGGATTGTTTACTCAATTATTGGGTGATTTGTGGCGGCGCCGCCACCCCGATCCAACAATTTTACCTGGCATTCATTTTATACCTTTGGTTTACGGGGTATTGGGTTTAACTTTCCGATCGCACACTTTGACTAATTGGACTGGTTTAACTGTGTTGGGGGCGTCTTTAATTGCGATCGGCATTGGTAGGCGGGAGCCAGAATTCAAACCTTTGGTTTATTTGGGATTAATTGGCTTCTCCGTTGCGGCTTACGAATCGCTACTATATCAACTTTTTCAAACACCGGGAGGAGCTTTTGGCGATGGCTTAATTGTCCTGGCAACTCTCGGCACAGCTTTAACATATATCTATCGCATTTTATCTCCTTGGCTCAGCAATTATTTACATTTAACTAATGCAGAGTTAAAAATATTTGCTCACCTGCACTGGATTTTGAGCAGTTTGCTGCTGATTTGGGCTTCTGCCGATGACATTAAGTCCGGCCTAAATTTAGGATTAGTCACTGGTGCTTTATTAGTTCAATATGCTTTCTTGCAAGGGCGAAATAATCTCGATCGCCAATGGGGAGAAATTTGGATTTACTTGGGCTGGCTAGAAGCCTTTGGCATCCGGCTTTATTGGATCAATACGCCTTTAGTTAAGTATATTTCCGGGCCGCTGGGGCCTTGGAAAGTTGCCCTCGCTTCTTTATTAGCTTATTTCATTTACATTTTGCCTTGGGACAACTGGGGTTGGTCAAAAAAACCTTGGCAGGTAATTGCTTCGCTGATTCCAATAGTTACTATTTTGGAAAGTCCGGCTAAGTTTTATCCGATTAGCTTGCTGATAGCTGCTACCTTCTATTTTTTCCTGGCTTGGGAAAGGGAGGAAGTTCGTTTTACCTATGTGAGCGTGGCGATAATTGACTGGATAATGCTGCGGTGGTTCTGGCAAATAGGATTGACTCAGCCAGAGTTTTATGTTACTCCTTTAGGACTTTCTTTACTTTACATTACTCAGTTCGATGGCACTCTCAAATTACCAGCACAAAAACCGCTCCGCCACACTCTGCGAATCCTCGCAACTGCGCTGATTTGCGGGATGCCTCTTTTGACTCAGCAAAGCCACGGTTTAGTTGCAGGAGCTTTTAGTTTAGTGGCGATTGCAGCGGGTTTGGCGCTGCGAGTTCGGGCGTTTTTGTTTGTGGGAACAGGAATTTTTTTAATCAATGTTTTCTATCAGTTGGTGGTTCTTATCTTCGATTATCCGCTGATTAAATGGGCAATTGGTTTAGCTTTTGGAATTGCGTTTATCTGGATTGCTGCTACTTTTGAAACGCGGCGCGATCGCATTTCTGCTTTGGTGCAGCATTGGATTGGGCAATTGCAATCGTGGGATTAGGTTCATCGATTGTAAGGCGGGCAATGCCTGCCCTGCTGAACGACTAATGGTCGATGTAGTATAATCACATTATTAAACCTGGATCGCAGACAAAAACTTTAATATTCCTGTACGAAACAATGATGACAACTCAGTTAATCAAGCGGTTATTTACAGTAAAAGAATATCATCAGATGATTGAAGCTGGTATCTTGACTAAAGATGATCGAGTTGAATTAATTCGAGGAGAAATTGTTCAAATGGCCGCCGTTGGTAGAAGGCATACATCTCATGTCAAGCGTCTGACAGAGTTATTCTATATCTGCTTATTATCGAGAGTAACCATTGGAGTTCAAGATCCGGTAGAATTGGACGATCGCTCGGAACCTGAACCGGATATTTCCTTGCTGCGACGGCGCGATGATTTTTACGAATCGGGACATCCTCAGTCTGAGGATATTTTACTAATTGTGGAAGTAGCGGATGCAACCGCTGAAACTGACAGAAATATCAAAATTCCTCTTTATGCCGAAGACAATATTGTAGAAGTTTGGCTAGTAGATATTAACGAGCAATGTGTAGTAGTTTATCGCGAACCTTCTCCTTCGGGATACCAAAATATTCAAAGATTTCATCGGGGTCAGGTTTTATCTATTCTAGCTTTTCCAGATGTAGAAATTGCTGTAGATAATGTGTTGGGATAATAGAGTCATAACTCATACCATTTTTGATTTTTGATTTTTGATTTTTGAATTGGGAATGATATCGTTTCCGGTTGTATCGGAATGATTTAACCGCAGAGGGCGCAGAGAACGCAGAGGGAGAGAATACAGAGAGGAATAATTCCGATGCTACCGAATTTGATCTGACTGATTATATAAGGATTTGGAGCTTGCCTAAAGTTGCTTTTTTTGGACGGCTATTTTTTAATTAAAAGCCCGGTTTCTCCGAGAAACCGGGCTTTTAATTAACAGTATTTATCCGTTTGTAGAGCGCATTAATGGCTCAATGCGAATTCGGGCAATTTCGGCTCAGATGAACCATCGGGCACTACCTTAACCTGACCGTTTTCATCCACATCAACGATCGCCTTTTGGCCGTCTTTCAGCTTCCCAGACAGCATTTCCTCAGCCAGCACATCTTCCAACAACCGCATGATTGCGCGGCGCAAAGGTCGAGCACCGTAGCTGGGATTGTAGCCTTCTGTAACTAACAAGTCCTTGAACCGGTCTGTCACCGACAAAGTAATACCCTGTTCGGTTAAGCGGCTGAAGACTTGCTGCAACATAATGTCCGCAATCTGCTTGACTTCTTCCCTGTTCAACTGGCGGAAGACGATAATCTCATCCAAGCGGTTGATAAATTCGGGACGGAAAAACTGTTTCAGTTCTTCGTTTACCAAGCTGCGAACGCGGTTGTACTGCCCGTCTGCGGCACTTTCAGCAAACTCGAAACCGAGACCGCCGCCACCTTTTTCAATCACTCGCGAACCGATGTTTGAGGTCATGATCAGCAGTGTATTCTTAAAGTCTACTGTCCGACCTTTAGCATCAGTTAAGCGGCCGTCTTCCAAGATTTGCAGCATCATGTTGAAGACATCCGGGTGAGCTTTTTCGATTTCGTCGAACAAGATGACCGTGTAAGGACGGCGCCGGACTGCTTCGGTTAGTTGGCCGCCTTCATCGTAGCCGACGTAACCGGGAGGCGAACCGATGAGTTTGGAAACCGTGTGGCGTTCCATGAATTCGGACATATCTAACCGAATCATGGCTTCTTCGGAACCGAAGAAATATGTTGCTAGGGCTTTTGTAAGTTCCGTTTTGCCGACGCCTGTGGGGCCGGAAAAGATGAAACTGGCGATCGGGCGATTCGGATTTTTCAAGCCTACCCGCGCGCGGCGGATGGCCCGAGAAACTGCGGTGACAGCTTCTTCTTGACCGATCAAGCGCTGGTGCAAAGTGTCTTCCATGTGCAGCAGCAATTCCGATTCGGATTCTGTCAGCTTGCTGACCGGTACTCCCGTCCAATTAGCCACGATGTGGGCGATGTCTTCTTCGGTGACGACAGGAGAGGTTTTGAGTTGGCTTTTGTTGATCGTAGCTTCGGCGATTTCGGCTTCAATTTCTAATTCGCGATCGCGCAATTTTCCAGCTTTGTCGAAGTCTTGCTCGCGCACTGCTGCATCTTTTTCTTTTGTTACGGCAGGCAGTTGCTTTTTGAGCTCTTTAACTTCGGGCGGGGTTTGTGAATTCATCACGCGGACGCGGGAACCTGCTTCGTCAATTAAGTCGATCGCCTTGTCTGGCAAAAACCGATCGTTAATGTATCTGTCTGACAGTGTAGCCGCTGCTTCTAAAGCTGCGTCGGAAATTGTCAGTCTGTGATGCTGTTCGTAAGCCGATCGCAACCCGTACAATATTTCTATTGTTTCAGCCACGCTCGGTTCACCGACTTTGATCGGTTGGAAGCGGCGTTCTAAGGCAGCGTCGCGTTCGATGTGCTTGCGATATTCGTCCAAGGTAGTGGCGCCGACACACTGCAATTCGCCTCTAGCAAGGGCGGGTTTGAGCATATTGGATGCGTCCATGCTGCCTTGAATTGCGCCTGCACCGACTAAGGTATGAATTTCATCAATTACCAGAATGATGTTGCCGGCAGCGCGAATTTCGGCCATGATTTTCGTCAGCCGTTCTTCAAATTCGCCTCGGAACTTTGTACCAGCAATCAGCGAACCCATATCGAGGCTGATTACTTGTTTGTCTTCTAAAATTTCCGGGACGTTTCTATTAACAATCCGCTGGGCTAGGCCTTCGGCGAGGGCTGTTTTGCCGACTCCCGGTTCGCCTACTAACACTGGATTGTTCTTCGTGCGGCGGCCGAGCACTTGGATCACGCGCTCGATTTCATTTTCGCGACCCACAACGGGATCGAGTTTGCCTGCTGCGGCTAACTTGGTCAAATTTGTCCCGAATTCTTCTAAAGTCGGGATTTTGCGATCGCCGCTATCTCCCCTACCTCCGGGTACCGCCGCGACTTCTCCCACGGCACGAATTACCTGGGTGCGGACTCTCTGGCGATCGATTCCCAAGTTTTGCAGCACCTTCGCCGCTACCCCTTCATCGTCCTGAATCAGCCCCAGCAGGATGTGCTCGGTGCCGATGTAATTGTGGCCTAACTGCCGTGCTTCGTTTAGCGCCGTCTCAAAAATGCGCTTGACGCGGGGCGTAAAAGGAATTTCCGGCGGGAGGAACCCAGAACCTCTACCGATGATATTTTCGATTTCATTGCGCGCCTCTTTCAAGTTGAGGCCCATATCCAGTAATACTTTTGCAGCGATGCCAGTGCCTTCGCCGACGAGTCCCAGAAGAATTTGCTCGGTGCCTACAAAATTGTGACCGAGGCGCCGCGCTTCCTCTTGGGCTAGCATGATTGCTTTAATGGCTTGTTCTGTAAAGCGTTCAAACATATTTTTTCTATCCTACTGTCTTGGCGAGGGCTGTATCGCTGCTGGTGAGGAGCGATTTGGAACACTACACAAATTATAGATGTAAATTTTTGTGTATTTCCTTCTCTAACAATGTATCTTGCTAAAGGGGTAGGGACAGTGGGGAGACCCGAATAGTAGGGGTGTGGTTGCCGTCCGCTGTCGATCGGATATTAATTGAGAATAATAGTAGCAAAATGGCTTTATTCCATGAATACTATCATTTTATGTATAAATTATATTCTTGTCCGAGTAAATAAAGCTTGATTTTTCTTTGCCTAAGTACATGGTTGAATTAAGCATATAACAGTTGCCCTGTCAAGACTTTTGACGGTTGAGAGTGTTCGTGCCGTCAGCCAACAGCCAACAGTCAACAGCGAACAGCGACTAGAATCAGATATATTTTCAACTCTGAGCAGAACTCCATGCAATTTCTCTCGCAATACGAAATCCATTCCACTCTCCACGAAGGTATCGAAACGATTATTTATCGAGGAAAAATCCCCACCCACCAGGATACAACCGTACTCAAAATCCTGAAAGCTGAATATCCTACACTCGATGCAATTACCCGGCTCAAGCACGAGTATCGCATTCGCCAACATTTAGACCATCCGGGCCTAGTTAAAGTCATTAGCCTAGAAACCTTTGATAACCGTCTCGGCTTGCTTTTAGAAGACTTTAATGGCGAATCTATCGATCGCCTCATGTCCAGAAAAAAACTCGAAGTCATCACCTGTTTGAGGTTTGGCATCCAACTCATAAAAAGTTTAGAATATCTACACCTTCAAAAAATTATTCACAAAGATATTAAGCCGAGCAATATCATCATCCACAGCCAAACAGGAATTATTAAACTGACAGATTTCGGGATTGCTTCACGATTGTCCAAAGAAAATCCCCAAATTAATAATATTAACTCGATTGTCGGCACTTTTGCTTATATGTCTCCCGAACAAACCGGGAGAATGAACCGCACCCTAGACTACCGCACCGACTTTTATTCTCTCGGTATCACTTTATATGAAATGCTGACAGGTCAATTGCCATTTATGAGCAACGATCCTTTAGAAATAGTTTACAGTCACATAGCTTCTCAAGCAATTTTACCGCATCAAATTAATTCAGACATTCCCCCATCAATTTCACAAATTGTGATGAAATTGATGGAAAAAAATGCCGAAAATAGATATCAAACAGCAGGCGGATTATTAGCAGATTTAGAAATTTGTTTGCATCAGTTAGAAACTACAGGCAAGATAGTAGACTTTACCCCCGGAAACTTAGATATATTGAGTCAGTTGTTGATTCCTCAAAAATTGTACGGTCGGGAAACACAAGTCAGCGAACTATTGGCAGCATTTGAACGTGTAGCTAATCCTTGCGAGGAAAATTCTTCCCCTTCACAAATTGAACTGATCCTAGTGTCGGGTTATGCAGGTATAGGCAAATCGGCCGTAGTTAGCGAAATTCAAAAACCCATCACCAGACAGCGCGGTTATTTTATTTCAGGTAAATTTGACCAATTCAAGCGAAATATACCTTACGCATCTTTAATTCAAGCTTTTCAATCTTTGATCCAGCAGTTACTTGCCGAAAATAGCAAAAAATTACAAGATTGGCAACATAAACTTTTAGCCGCACTAGGCGATGCCGGACAAGTAATTATTGACGTGATTCCCGAACTAGAATTAGTAATTGGCAAACAGCCTGCCGTTGCGGAACTTGCCTCCACAGAAGCACAAAACCGCTTTAACAGGCTATTCAAAGAATTTATCCACGTATTCGCGCAAAAAGAGCATCCATTAGTTATATTTATCGATGACTTGCAGTGGTCAGATTCAGCGACATTGAAATTAATGGAATTGCTAGCGACTGACCCAGATAGCAAATATTTATTATTTATTGGAGCTTATCGAGACCATGAAGTTAGCTCTACACATCCTTTAATGCGAACAGTAGAGTACCTTCAAGAAACGGGGATTATTCTCAAGAACTTAGTGCTGGAACCTCTTTCTTTGGCCCAGGTGACTGAGTTAATTTCTGAGACATTGAATGACTCAAATAGAATTCAACCTTTGGCGGAGTTAATTTGGAATAAGACTGGTGGTAATCCTTTTTTCTTGACGCAATTGATCAACACTCTTTATCAAGAAAAACTTTTGAGATTTGACTTTACCCGGCTGCTGTCTCCCGGAAGAAGAGGGGAGTGGCAGTGGAACATTGAGGAGATTCACGCTATTGGCATCACAGATAAGAGCGTAGTTGAACTGGTAGCCAGTCGGATTCAACAATTGCCAGAGATTACACAACAAGTTTTGAAATTGGCGGCTTGTGTTGGGGACAAATTCACTTTAGATGTTCTCTCTACTGTCAACGCAAAATCTCCATCAGTCACTGCGACTGAACTCTGGGATGCTTTGCAAGCGGGGTTAATACTTCCCTTGAATGAGAGTTACCTCATTCCTTTATTTTTAGATGGAGAAGGAGGAGCTAATTTAACTTTCGATTCTTCGCGAATCAGCTATAAATTTTTGCACGATCGCGTCCAGCAAGCTGCATATTCGCTGATTCCTGATGATGAGAAGAAAGTCACTCATCTTAGCATCGGTAAATTGCTGTTTGAAAATACGCCCGCCGATAAAGTAGAAGAGAAAATTTTTGATATTATCAACCAGTTGAATGTAGGAATTGATTGTCTGGTCCTGCAATCAGAAAAAGATGAATTAGCAGGATTAAATTTAATTGCTGGACATAAGGCAAAAGTAGCTAATGCTTACGAACCCGCTGTTAAGTATTTGAATGCGGGAATGTCGTTATTAGCACCTGATAGCTGGGATCGCAACTATAGCATGACGCTGCGGTTGTATGTAGAGACGCTGGAAGCGGAATACTTAAACACCAACTTTGAGCAAGCAGAAGTTTTGGCAGAAGTGGTTTTGCGATCGGCTAAACACCAGCTTGACATAGTGAAAGTGTATCAGCTAAAGGTCTTATTTTATCAGGCTCAAAGCCAGATGCTAAAAGCTGTTGAAACAGGTCTAGAAGTGCTGGAAATGCTGGGACTCAACCTATTAGACAACGAAACCATTGCAGTGCCAAAATTGCCGCGAATTGAGGAATTAGAAAATCTGCCAGTTATGACAGATCCATATCTACTGGCAGCTATGGAAATCCTGACAGCCCTCTATCCTCCTGCTTATATTGCCAAACCTGAAATTGTGTCTTCCCTCGTCTTGACTATGGTCAATCTTTGTATCGATCGCGGTCATTCAGCATTAGCTACTTTTCCCTATACTCTTTATGGAATGATTCTGTGCGGCATCGAAGGCGACATCGAAGCGGGCTACTACGCTGGATTAATCGCTTTAAAGCTGCTAGAACAATTTAATGCTAGCCAACAGAAAGCTAAGGTTTATGTAATGTTTAATGCTCATATAAGAATCTGGAAAGAGTCTACTAAAAATACACTTAATTCATTTATAGAAGGGATGAAATTTGGTGTAGAAAATGGTGATTTAGAATGGGCGGTTTATAATTTTATGCACTATATAACTAATTTACTGTTAGTGGGAGAACAGTTAGAATATGTTGAAGAAAAACAAAGCGTTTGTATGGAGTTTTTACTAAAAAATAAACACGAATTTGCCATAGGTTATGCTCAAATTTGGCAAATAACTGCTTCAAGCTTAAGAAGCAAAACAGCAGAGCAAGTACGGTTAGTTAGCGGCAGGTTGGATGAACCTGCTGTGATGTCCCGTTGGCAGAAAGAAAATAATCGAATGTCGCTGTTTGCAGCGTATGTTGGTAAATTGATCGTGCTTTATTTATTGAAAGATTATGCTGCGGCTGTTGCCCGCGGTAAATTAGCGGCAGAATATGCAGATGGGGCGATCGGCTTAATCACTGTTGGGGTACACAATTTCTACTATTCGCTGGCTCTCCTCGCTCACTATCCTGACAGTGAAAATCAAGAAGCATACCTAGCTATTGTTAACTCTAATCAACAAATTATGAAAAAGTGGGCTTACCATGCACCCATGAATTATCAGCACAAGTACGAGTTAGTTGAAGCTGAGAAAGCTCGAGTTTTTAGCGATAAACTTGCAGCCATGGATTATTATGACTTAGCTATTAAAGGAGCGGCTACTAACGGTTACATCCAAGAAGAAGCATTAGCTTATGAGTTAGCTGGAGAGTTTTATCAATCTTTGGATAAAGATATAATTGCTCGATCTTATTTGACAAAAGCTTATTATGCCTACATCCGCTGGGGAGCTATAGCAAAAGTTAAATACTTAGAATCCCGTTATCCTTATTTAGTCAATCGCAATCAAGGAGCAATATCTAAGAATGTTGATCTCATGACTGCTACCACTACTGTTGACAATAGCTTGATGCTGGATTTACCAACTGTTGTCAAAGCATCTCAAGCTGTTTCGAGCGAAATTATCCTCAGCCGTTTGCTAGAGAAACTCGTACAGCTTGTCAAGGAAAATGCAGGTGCTCAAAAAGTATTATTTCTTGCCAAGACAGGTAATCAATTATTCATAGAAGCTGGACTTACAGGTCAGTTTAATGATGTAACCCTGTTACAATCTCTCCCGATTGCCGAATCTGAAAACCTCCCACTTTCATTAATTAACTATGTAGAAAGAACAAAAAAACACTTGGTTTTAGATGATGCTACCCGATCCGAGCAATTCCAATTTGACCCTTATATTGCCGCCACTCAACCCCTATCTATCCTGGTATTGCCAATTATCCATCAAGGCAACCTTACGGGAATTTTTTATTTAGAAAACAATTTAACAAAAGGTGCTTTTACTAGCGACAGGTTAGAAATTTTGGGAATCCTGTCTGCACAAGCAGCTATTTCTCTAGAAAATGCTCGTTTTTATAATATTCTGGAAACGCGAGTAGCCCAAAGAACTGAGAATTTGCATACTGCACTGGAAGAACTTCGCCACACTCAAGTGCAGCTAATTCAAAGTGAAAAAATGTCCAGTTTAGGTCAAGTTGTCGGGGGAATTGCTCACGAAATTAATAACCCGATTAACTTTATTTATGGAAATTTATATTACACCAACGAATACGCTGAGAACTTACTAAATCTACTACGTTTATACCAAAATAATTACCCAAATCCAGTGTCCGAAATAGTAAATGAAACAGAGCAAATAGATTTAGATTTTTTAATGAATGATTTCACTAAAATGATAGATTCAATGAGAGTGGGCGCTGCTAGAGTTCGCGATATTGTGCTGTCGCTGCGAAACTTTTCTCGGCTAGATGAATCAGATAGAAAATGGGTTAATATTCACGAAGGTATCGACAGCACGTTGATGATTTTGGATCACAAATTAATTGATATTCAAGTTATCAAGGAGTACGACAATTTGCCTTTAGTGAACTGCTATCCTGGAGAAATTAATCAGGTATTTATGAATGTCCTGACCAATGCGATTGATGCTTTTTCTCGCGAAAGAGGGAGTGAAGTTGACTGGGAAAAGACTCCGACTATTCAGATTTGCACTGAAGTCGCTGAAGGAAATCAAGTAGCGATTCGCATTGTTGATAATGGTGTGGGGATGAATTCGGAGGTGCTGGGTAAAATATTCGATCCGTTTTTTACTACTAAACCGATAGGTAAGGGGACTGGTTTGGGATTGTCTATCAGTTATCAAATTGTGGTAGAACAGCATGGAGGAAAGTTAATTTGCAAGTCGGAACATGGAGAGGGCAGCGAGTTTACAATACTGCTGCCGTATTGATGAATTAAAGCCATCGTGAAAGCAACTGTTTAATTACTTCCACAAAGCCGATCGCAATTTGAATCAACGGCCAACCCACAAAACAAATTAACACCGCCCAGCGAGTTTGAATATCCAAACCTTGGCGAACCGCCACAATTACAGCTAGCAAACTCCAGACAGCTAATATCCGCTCTATTCCTTCTCCCAGCAAGGGAATTAATGTTAAAAAATTCAGAACTTGGGGGGCGTAGGCAAACCCGATCGGAACCAACAACTCCCTATAAGCTACGTGACCCGGTTTCAGCCACTCCCCGATTTTAAAGATAGTAAAAGTCCAAAAATAATAACCCCCCGCAACTGCCAAACCATCTATCCAAAGTGTTAAAAATAACACTGATAGCTCAGTTCGGTTGATTAACAAGATGACGGCACTGCCCAGCACGCGGGACAGCGCTGCTAAAATTACAATTGTTAAAGCTATGCGCTTAGTTCTGCCAGTGTAGGGAGTTTTTTCGTAAAAATTGCCGTTCAAAGAAAGTGCGTTCCAAAGCGTTGCGCCCAAACCAGCAATTGAATCTTCTCCCTTCACGTTGAACTCCTGCTCCTCAAGATAGTTGACAATTTTTACAGAATAAGCTCTAATACAGCAGAATCACCGAACAATTTCTAGGTAATTAAGTAATTAATTGGCATTCTACCAGATTTTATTAAATGCTAAGATTGATATTACGGATACTTGCATGGCTGCGCGGGGGAAGTTTAAATTTGTTGCTCATCGCAGGTGTAATTTTGATAATTTGGGGCATTCTTTCGCCGGTGGGGACTGTTATATGGTGGCTGAATCAAAGTGCCGAAACTTTTGGTATCAAGAAAAGTCCACCGGAGATATTGCCATCTAAGAAGGGCAATCTAGAAGCGCGTAAGTCTTCGCCACTTAATTGCTATATCATCTTTTTACCGGGAGTTGGCGATTTTTCGGGAGATGAATTAACCCCGGGCGAAGAGTTGTTTCTCAAGCGCTTAGTTAAAAGTCACCCGCAATGCGTAGCAGTGGGCGATGTTTTTCCTTACTCAGTTTCTAACAAAAGTTTAGGAGGAGAGCGGTGGCTAGCTCCTTTTTGGCGGTTTGCAGAACAGGCAAAAAAAGGGCCGATTGCGGGGGATATATTCATCAAAATTCGCAATCTTTGGAGGTTTGCAATTTCTCTAGATTATCGCTACGGCTTTGCATACAATCAGGGAATTGCTAATGCAATTATCGAACGCATGAATGCTCAATCTCCCATTTCAGTAAATTCTCAAAAACCTTTGAAAGTTATTTTAATTGGCACTAGCGGCGGCGCACAAGTTGCTTTGGGTGCTACTCGCTATCTTAAAGAATGGCTGAAGGCAGAAATTACGGTTGTTTCGGTTGGGGGCGTCTTTTCGGGAGAAAATGGTTTTGCAGAAGCCGATCGCATTTTCCACTTTCGCGGCACTCGCGATTCAATTGAGGATATTGGCGGCATAGTTTTTCCGAGTCGCTGGTACTGGTACGCGACTTCTCCTTTCAATCAAGCTCGTTTGCAAGGCCGCTATGCAGAAGCTTTGAGTGGCCCTCACAAGCACGACGGGGATGAGGGATATTTTGGGGAAAATCTGGCGGCGGACGGTAAAAAGTATGTAGATATAACGCTGGACAAGATTAATCAATTGCCTGTTTGGTCTAAGGGCGCGTCCGATTGATGAGTTCTTGCATATTTGATCCCTGTACAATTATAATTAAGTTATGACGAAAAATTTGAGTTTTAATTTCTTCATAAATACAGGAGTGCCGTTCATCATTAAAAACTAATTTTATTATAGTCAATAATAAGAAAAAAAATCTGGTAAGTTGCTCAGAGGAACGCCAGGAATATACAATTTAAATACACAACTGCTTAGTCATTAGTCATTAGTTATTAATGGTGTCATTGTTGGTGGAGCGTCGCTTGAAGCTTGGCATTGTTGCCTTCCAATCTCTACCGCAATTCCAGATCCCCGATGCCCAATTCCCAATTCCCAATTCCCCATTCCCCATTCCCCATTACCAATGTCTCGACCAACATTATATATTGCCATCACCAATCACGGATTCGGCCACGCTGTCCGAGTTGCGTCCGTAGCTGCAAAAATTCAAGAATTAAATCCAGATATCTTACTAATTATCACAACAACAGCACCTCGCTGGCTGCTAGAATGTTATATTGGTGGCGACTTTATCCACCGTCCCCGAGCTTTTGATGTGGGTGTCGTGCAAGCTGACAGTTTGAATATGGATAAAGACGCAACGCTGGAAAAATTACGGGAAATTCGGAAAAAGCAAAATTCCCTAATTGCAAGCGAAGTTAATTTTATCAATCAAAATCGGGTGGGTTTGGTGCTGGCAGACATTCCTCCTTTGGCAACGCGAATGGCGGCCTCGGCTGGGGTTCCTTGCTGGATGATGAGCAATTTTGGGTGGGATTTTATCTATCGCGATTGGGGCGGGGAATTTGTAGAAATGGCAGATTGGATTGGTGAATGTTTCGGAATGTGCGATCGGCTTTTTCGTCTTCCTTTGCACGAACCGATGGCAGCTTTCCCCAATATTCAAGATGTGGGCTTGACTGGCGGCAACCCGCGCTACAGTCACGAAAAAATTCGGGAAGTATTCGGCATCGAAACACCGCTGGAAAAAACTGTATTGTTGACTTTCGGCGGATTGGGTTTAGAAGAAATTCCTTATCAAAACTTACAGCTATTTAGCGACTGGCAATTTATTACTTTTGATGCGGGATCTCCCGATTTGCCGAATTTGATTTATGTCAAAAATCAGGAGTTGGCAAAATCTCTGCCGATTTTACCGCGTCCGGTTGATATTATGCCTGTCTGCGGGCGCTTAGTTTCTAAACCGGGATACAGCACTTTTGCGGAAGCTTTGCGCTTGGAAATACCGGTTGTTTCTATAATGAGAGAAGGTTTTGCGGAAGCTGCGGTGTTGCTGGAAGGGATTCAAAATTATGCGGAACATCAAATTGTGACGGCGACGGAGTTTTTTGAGGGAGATTGGGAGTTTTTGCGACAACCGCTGCATCCGGCACGTTTGTCGGATAAATTGGAGAAAAATGGTACGGAGGCGATCGCCCAAGCTGTTGTAGACTATTTTTCATAAGTGCGATTAGAAATCGATCTTACACAAACAAAGTCTACCTCCGCCGACAGAAGACTTTTACATCAGTCTCATCCAAAATCTAAAAGCTAAAATCGAATGAATCACTATCAACAGATACTCAAGATTCAAACTACAGGGAAATCTCTGTGCAAAATCACTCCTAAGATAGAAGATGTGGTGGCGAATTCAGGTATTAAAACGGGACTTTGTAGTTTATTTTTGCGCCATACTTCTGCTAGTTTGGTGATTCAAGAAAATGCTGACCCGGATGTACTTAAGGATTTGGCTAACTTTTTGGCTAAACTGGTACCGGAGGGCGATCGCTACATTCACGATGCGGAAGGCCCAGACGATATGCCGGCACACATTCGCACTGCGCTGACTCACACTTCCGAACAAATCCCGATCGATCGCGGCAGGTTGCTGTTAGGAACTTGGCAGGGAATTTACCTGTGGGAACACCGCCAGCGGGGCCACATTCGCGAGTTAGTTGTTCACGTCAGCGGCACTTGATCGGAATTTGTACCTCGCTGATTTTAGTTGCTTCCGGCGTCATCGGGGAATTGTAAAAAAAGCGGCGCGGCGGCCCGACTATTTCGTATTCAGGATGTTCTTGAAGCCAATCTTTGAGTTTCTGGAGGTTATTTTCGTAGCTTTCCCAAGTGTAGGCCCCGCGCACGCCGATGCTGACAACTGTCATCGGAGAAGTATCTGTGACTTCTACAGCGGAGTTAACGCTGCTGGGGGCGATATTTGGTTCGGGATAGAGGAACGAAACTTCTGCTTGGGGAACTGCATCGATTTGCCCGGAATTTTCCGTGTAGCGCGCTTCTACTGGCGTTGTCATCGCAATTTGGTTGTTGCTGATGTGTTGAAATAAGGGATTGAAGGCGATGCCAGTTGCTTGTCGCAAATCGCCCGCATGGGTGTAGGTGACAGCGCGGTAGTGAGGATATTGCTTAACTTCTATGACCCCAATCTGTGCGGGTTCAGGGAATCCAGTAGGTAATACCATTTGAGATTTAAAAGTTGAGATTTTACATTGAAGAATGGGGAAGACTGACTCCGCAAGGGTTTGGAACTTGCTTGCAGTTGCATGGTTTTTGGCAACTGGTATAAATAGGCTGAGATTGTTTGCAGACAATCGTTCAGGTGGCACAATTAGTTTAGCAGTTATTTAAGGCGCTGCTAACTATCGATCGCCTAGAATTAGTTGAGAGATTATTAATTAACCTCGTAATAATACGGACGGCACTGACTAAACAGAGAAACATTAATCTAGTTGTGCTTGAAAAATTAGTGTTTTCAGGCGTTTGCTATTTGTATCGGAAAATATTCGGCTGTTGGGTCGATCGAGCTGTACGTTCTCAGTTATTGCCACGCTTATCGCGTTCAGTAACGCCTATCAATTATGTCGCTTTCAGGGAATGACGTATGAAAAAGATTCTAGTGATTGAGGACGAGCAAGTAATTCGGGAGAATATTCTCAAACTCCTCAAAGCTGAAGGTTTCGACGTGACGGGTGCAGAAAATGGAGCAAAAGGTTTATATGCGGCGGTATCAAATCTTCCCGATGTGATTATTTGCGACGTGATGATGCCAGAACTTGACGGCTATGGGGTGCTGGTGGCCTTGCGATCGAATCCTGTTACTGCTACAGTACCTTTTGTTTTTCTGACCGGTAAAGCCGATCGCTCTGAAATGCGTCAAGGTATGGAATTGGGAGCAGATGATTACCTGACTAAACCTTTTAGTAAAGCGGAACTTGTGGGCGCGATATCGAGTCGCTTGAAAAAACAAGAAGCTGTCGCCGAACAGTACAATATTTTGCGAGGGCAAGGCAGCGAATTTATCGAAAATACTGCCGACAAATTAGAACACATAAAAACCAGTTTGTGCAACGCACTGGAACGAGAAGAATTCCAAGTTTACTATCAGCCGCAAGTCAATGTCCAGACAGGTAAGATTATGAGCGCAGAAGCTTTAGTGCGCTGGATACATCCAGAAAAAGGGCTGATTTCGCCCGCAGAATTTATTCCCCATGCCGAAGAAACTGGCTTCATTGTACAGTTAGGCGAGTGGGTGTTGCAGACAGCTTGCAGGCAAATGCAAGTTTGGCAAAATGCGGGTTTTCCGCTCCGAATAGCGGTAAATCTGTCGCCGCGCCAATTTCACCAACCGGATCTCAGCAGCAGAGTTGCCCAAATTTTAGCAGAAACTGGTTTGGAAGCGAGCAGTTTGGAATTAGAACTGACAGAAAGTTTGATGGTAGAAGATGCCGAAAGTGCGATCGCAACTTTGCAACATTTGAAAAATTTGGGAGTTTGTATATCTCTTGACGATTTCGGAACTGGGTATTCTTCTTTAAGCTATCTGACGCAATACCCTTTCGATACTTTAAAAATAGACCGCTGTTTTATCAGCAATATCACCGATGGTTGCACCAATGCAGCGATTGTGAAAGCTATTATTGAAATGGCGCACAGTCTATGTCTTGAGGTAATTGCCGAAGGAGTTGAAACAGAAGCAGAAAAAGATTTTCTATGGCGCCATAAGTGCGATATAATGCAAGGATATTTGTTCAGTCCTCCTTTGGCAGCAGCGGATTTTGAACAGTTGTTGGTGGCAGGAAAATAAAATATCTATTAAGTCAATGTGGGTCCTATAATTAAGTGCGATCGTCGGGGTGGGAGATGATAGAAGAATCCAGAAGTAACGTTGACTCACTCAAATCAAGCAATAAAAAAAATAAGGAATTTTACATAGCTGTTCAACTAGCTCTACTGATAGTTTTCCTAGCTATTCTGTCCAATTTTTTTGTCATTGTCAACGCTGGAGAACGGGGCGTACTGATGCAGTTTGGGAAAGTTCAAGAACAGGTACTCGGAGAAGGAATCCACGTAATATTCCCCACAGTTTATACTGTAAAAAAGTTGACAGTCAGGGTACAGAAACAGGAAAGTTCCGCTGAAGCTTCCTCAAAAGATTTACAAGATGTTTTCACAGATGTAGCACTCAATTGGCATATTATCCCAGAAGAAGCAAATGCTATTTTTCAACAAATAGGTGACGAAAAAGAAGTCGTTGCTCGCATTATAGATCCGGCTGTTGAAGAAGTATTAAAAGCAGTTATGGCTAAATACACGGCTGAAGAGATTATTACTAAACGGGGAGAAGTTAAAGCCGCCGTTGATGATTCTTTGACCTTGAGGCTGGTTACGTATCACATTGCAGTTGATGATATTTCTTTAGTACACGTTCACTTTTCTGAGCGGTTTAGCGAGGCAGTGGAGGCAAAACAAATTGCCGAACAGGAGGCAAAAACAGGGGAGTTTTTAGCGCTAAAGGCAGTAAAACAGGCCGAGGCTAAGGTGAATTTAGCCAAGGGAGAAGCCGAGGTGCAAAGGTTGCTGCGGGACAATTTGACTCCAGAACTTTTGGAAAGGCAGGCTATAGAAAAATGGGATGGGAAATTGCCGCTGATTACTGGTGATGGGGGTAAAAATTTATTGGACTTAAGGAAATTGGTTGAAAGATAATTATAATCCTGGATGCAGGGGTCGCCAGAAACCGGGTTTCTTTACACACATACAGGGAGTTTAGCTTTTTATGTGGGTAAAAAACCCGCTTTAGTGAGTATTCGTGGGGCAGTCCTGAATTACCAATTACCAGCACCTTAAGTTAATATCTGTTCAAAAGCTTTAGTAATTCTAGTTTGAAAACGCTGTCGGTGCTTCAGTTTTAAAACAGGTTTAATTATTTCAAAACATAAATTAGAGCTTGGTTGGCTATCTATAATTTTAATCGCTCGCAGTGTAGATAGCTGCACTTCTTTTTTTACCATCAATTCAGGAATAGCCGCTGTACCTGTGCCACTTTCCACTACTGCTTTTACCATTTCGCTGCTATTCAAAACTAAAGTTACATTTAATTCATGGGGATTAATGCCCCAACTTTGCAAAGCTTGTTCCAACATTTGCTGCACTCCAGAACCAGCTTCTCGCATCACCCAATCCGTTTTCGCAATTTCCGTTAAACTCACCTCTGCCCGTTCAAACCAAGGGTGAGATTGGCCAACTACAATCAGCAAGCGTTCGCTGCCTACAACTTCTTCCTCCAGAGCGTTCTTAAGCGAAGCTTTGATGTCTCCCGTCACTAAACCTAAATCAAATGTTCCCGTCGCCGTCCCCGCACAAATTTCTTCGGCATTTGCCAGAGTACAATTCACGGAAATACCAGGATATTGCTGTTTAAACTTGCTAAGTTTGTCAGGCAACCAATAATTGCCAATGGTCAGACTGCAACCCAAGTTTAATTCGCCTCGCTGCAAGTCGTTCAACTCCCGCAAACCTCTCTCAGTCAAAGCAACTTGGTCGAGAATTTTCTGAGTTTCAACTTGCAGCAACTTCCCAGCATCTGTGATTTCGATGCGGCGGCCGATGCGGTGAAATAGTTTTACTCCGTATTGCGCCTCTAAGCTTTGGATTGTCGCGCTGACAGCAGGTTGGGTGATGTAAAGTTCCTCCGCTGCGCGGCTGAAGTGCAGGTGTTCCGCGACAGCTAGAAAAACTCGCAGTTGGTCAAGTGTCATTCCGGCCATGCTGAGTAACCTTTTACTAAATACAGTTATTTTTTGAGACTAAAATCTATTGCGGCTAAGCTTTGACCTGAACTTGTCCACTATCTTGTACAGGTTGGAATTACCAATAAAGCACGGTTGCCAGCCGCTATTTTAACTTTCCTTTTAACCTCAAGGGTTTGAGCTGGTGGCGACAGATACGTCTGGTCTTCCAACAGTTCTTTGGCCGCGGCACTGCATCACTTGTATTTATTAATTCGATAAAAAACAACATTTGATTCTACCCCTGAAGAGCCTTAAGGTGAGACTTAAGCTTCTAACGCAGGGCCCGATACTGAAGCAGCACCGACAAGTTTAAGCCGATCGCCAAAAGTCGATCGACAAAAAGAGAGAAGATAAATGACTAACAAAACGCCAAAAAATCACAGTCCCCACGGCTTAAAGCCTGACTGTCTCTCCTTCGGGGAGGTTTTAGCTCAATCCTTTGCCGTCATTGCACCTACAACGATACCAGCCTCTAATATAGGGTTAATTGTCGCTCTTTCAGGTAACGGGGCTTGGCTGAGTTTTGCGATCGGCTTGATAGGCCTAGTATTTGTCAGCATCAATATCAACCAATTTGCAAGTCGATCGGCTTCTGCCGGTTCTCTTTATTCTTATATTGTTAAAGGACTTGGCCCGACTGCCGGCGTAATTTGCGGGTGGAGTTTGGTACTGGCTTATCTATTTACTGCGATGGCCGTTTTGTGCGGTTTTGCCAACTTTACGGGTATTTTCATCGGTCATTTAGGCATCCATCCCTCACCGATTACGCTGTTAGCGATCGGGGCTGGCGTTGCTTGGTATGCAGGTTATAAAGATATCCAACTCTCAGCTATGGCGATGCTGTGGCTGGAAGGAGCATCGGTGGCGGCGATCGCACTTTTAGGAATTATCATCTGGGCGCACAAAGGTTTTGCCTTAGATATGTCGCAACTGACTTTGGAAGGCGTAACTCCGGGGAACATAGCGACGGGGCTTGTCTTAGTAATGTTTGGTTTCTCTGGTTTTGAAAGTGCTACATCTCTGGGCGACGAAGCGAAAAAACCCTTAAAAAATATCCCCAGGGCTGTCATGGGCAGCGCTGTGATGGCAGGCTTATTCTTCATTTTGATGACCTATATTGAGGTTTTGGGTTTTAGCGGTACTGGAGTTTCTATTACTAATACTGAAGAACCTCTGAGTTTTCTGGCACAACAAGTGGGCATGGGTTGGCTGGGAGAGTTAGTGGCTTTCGGCGCTTTATTTAGCTTTTTTGCTTGCGTGCTCGGCAGCATCAATCCAGCGGCGAGAGTATTTTTTATGATGGCGCGCCACGGTTTGTTTCACTCTTCATTAGGTGTAGCGCATTCCTCTAATAAAACTCCCCACGTTGCAGTAACGATGTGTACATTTCTGACATTTCTTGTGCCGGCGGTGATGTCTATGTTTGACATCAAACTGTTCGATTGTATGGGTTATTTGGGGGCAATTTGCAGCTACGGATTTTTAACCGTGTACGTCTTAATTTCGATCGCAGCCCCGGTTTACCTGCACAAAATTGGTAAGTTGCGCCTGCGAGATGTAGCGTTCTCGGCTGTGGCGATCGCATTTATGATGATTCCGGTTGCGGGCAGCGTGGGCATTCCCGGCAGCACTATGTTCCCACCTCCAGAAGCTCCTTACGATGCCTTTCCTTACTTGTTCTTGATGTACTTGGTGGTTACTTGCGGATGGTTTTTCTGGCAGCGGCTGCGTTCTCCTGAACTGACGGGCTCGATGCAGCAGGGTATTGACGCAATTCACGCCAAATTCGAGGAAGAAAATGCAATTTATGGTGGTGTTCGATTGAAAGCCGTTCCCTTTGACAGCGACCGTTTTTGATTAGCAGTTATCAGTTCGCATTCAGGACGAAAAGTTTTTAGCAACGGGGTTTTTACTGAGTTCTTACAGCATTGTCGAGCAGCATTTCAAAGGTTGACTAGGAACAACAGCCCACAAGAAAGTTTAATTTTTGGGAATCCGGAGAGCCATTTGCTAATATACTATTCCGGCGCCTACAACGAAATAAAAAATATCAAGAGACACAGAAATGAATGAATTACTAACAGCAACTTCTACCGCCATGACAGCTTTTACGGCTACGAATCTAGACGATATTCTGATTCTGCTGCTGTTTTTCTCACAGGTGAATGCAGTATTTCGGCGCAGGCATATCATCTTCGGTCAGTTTCTGGGCTTTACTGCACTGGTTTTGGTTAGCCTTCCGGGGTTTTTTGGCCGCTTAATCTTTCCGCCAGATTGGATTGGAATGCTGGGTTTGCTGCCAATTGCGATCGGGCTTAGCCGCTTGCTGAATTCCGAAACTGACAATTCGGAAGCTGAGGCAGAATTAGAGCAATCTGAGAAATCTTTTTTTAGCAGTTTTCTGTCTCCTCAAACTTACAGCGTAGCAGCGGTGACGGTGGCAAATGGGGGCGACAATATCGGCATATATGTGCCGCTTTTTGCTAGCAATACTTTAGAAAGTTTGGCGGTGGTTCTCACTGTATTCTTCGGGATGGTGGGCGTTTGGTGCTACGCTGCTTATCGGTTAATTCAGATGCGGGCGATTGCGGATAATTTGACTCGCTACGGCAATCAGATTGTGCCTTTTGTCTTGATCGGATTGGGAATGGCGATTCTGGTGAAAAGCGGCACTCTGGCAAGCCCAACTTTAAGTATAATATCTTTAGTTGGTTGCTGTTTCTGTTTGATAACTATGAGTAGAAGTAACGCCAGCGAAACAGAAGTTTAGAAAAATTGCAGGGACAGCACATGAATTGGATTGCAGCAGCGATTATTGCCGGGATTACATCTTTTGCCGCAACCAATATCGACGATATGGTGATTTCGATGCTGTTCTTCGCCCAGGTAAATGATACTTTCCGTCCCCGGCATATCTTTGTCGGTAAGTACCTCGGATTTGCAGCACTCATCGCTGCTAGTTTGCCCGGTTTTTTTGGCGGTTTAATTGTTCCGAAAGCTTGGATTGGCCTGCTGGGTTTGGTTCCGATCGCGATCGGCATCAGTCACTTAGTCAAGAGAGAAAATCAGGAAAATGACGTACAAGCCGTCTCTGGCGAATTTAACCGTCAATCTAACTCATCTTTACTGTCAAAACTCGTCAATCTTTTCAATCCCCAAACTTTGAATGTGGCTGCGGTAACAGTGGCCAACGGGGGAGACAACATCGGCATTTATTTGCCGCTGTTTGCTAGCAGCGATTTGCCGAGCTTGGTGGTGATTTTGGCGGTTTTCTCGGTGATGGTAGGTGTTTGGTCTTATGTCGCTTACCGATTAACTCGCCAAAGGGCGATCGCTCATATTTTGACTCGCTATACCAAGGCTGTTGTCCCTTTTGTATTGATTGGTTTGGGAATATTCATTCTGATTGAAAGTGGTAGTTATCGGCTGCTTCAGGCATTTCACTCTAACTAGGAATTAGCCCCGGTTCCGCAACTTCCATCCCTCTATAGGTAGATAATTTTTAGGGAATTCATAAGTTCTAACTCATCATTTTTACCTTGCCAATTTTTTCTTTAAAATAGTGTCTAAATTACTTGCCATATATCACCTATTATGCTAAGTTAATAATGAACTAATTAACCGAGCTAAAAGCAGCTTCAAACTAATTTAGCCTCGAGTTTTTACGAAAGTTCAAGCCATTTTGTGAGCTAGCAAATTGCCAGACTTAGGCAAGAATATACCTTTCATTTCAATAATAGTGTAGTGGTGAATCAAACTAAGCTAAAAACTTGAGGAGTAATCCTTAAAATATCGCCCGATCGCTTCGCCACTACCCCACGCCGCTCAACTTTGACAATAGGTCTAATCCTAAACCACCAGATTTTTAGATGCTGCAAAATTTGGTTTCTCAGGCAAACCAGTTAAAGAGATATCGTTTTTGCCTAAGTCCTAAGATAGCAAGCAAACAGAAAGTTGGAAAAAACCTGACAACCGAGAAAAGGAGAAAAATTGTGAAAATCTTCAAATTTGTTTTAGTGCTGTTGGTAATGGCCGCCAATTTAGTATTCGTTCCCCCATCCTGGGCCGACGCTCCAAAAACGCCGAGATATGCGAGCAATCCCGACTACATAGAGGTGACTGAAGCTCTGAACACTCTCAAGGCAGCGAAAGACGCACCCGATAGCGCCCAGAATTATACCCCTGAGGAACTCCGGAAAAAAATCGCTCAATTGGAGTTTCAAAAATACACTTTAGAAACGGGAAAACCTTGGGGTCAGTGCCGCAACGAGACCGGAAAAACCCTGGCTGTCTACGGCCCGAAAGGCAAAAAAGCCGCTTCTTCTACTTACGACAATGCCCTTTATTTTCTAGCTGACGGCCAAACAACTGAACATAAATGGGATTGCGATGGAATTTTTCTCCCCAGTGATATCAAAGCAACCGATTTAAGGGCGACCGATCAACCTTCCGAAGAATTGACTGGGGGTCTAGCTGTTAAGATAGTTGACGGAACTCAAGTTGTAGCCAGAGCTAATCCCGATACGGGGGCTGTAGAATTCAACGTTCCTACTGCTAAGGTTTTCCAGCCTGGGGACGCGAATTGGTTTGTTCCTGATGTGACTCAGGCTTACATAGATACGCAAGTTCCCAACGCACCTACTGAGGAAAATGATTAGTTTTGGTGAAGTTGTAATGCGATCGGCTGTTTAAAGCCCGTTGCAATGCAAAATCCCGCCGGGGAGCAATCCCCGGCGGATAATCATCCAAGCGAAAATATATCGGTTTACCTTCTTATTTCCCATTAAAATTAAAAGGTTAATCTATGCTATTAAATTGGAAATCCACGAAAGTAAATACAGAAAAGACTAAGCGACCCAATCCGTCGCGGGTTCGGGATCACTTGGCAAACGAGCGCACTTATTTAGCATGGATGCGGACAGCAATATCCCTGATGGGTTTTGGCGTAGTTATTGTGCGCCTTCGCACCTTTCATCCCCCTCTACTCCCAACTCCCGGCAATGGCTGGAAGTTGGGTTTGCTTTTTTCAGCAGTGGGTTTGCTGACGGTGTTATTCTCAACTAAGCACTACTTTGGCGTCCGTCACGATATCGATTACGATACTTATGAACCTACCGATCGCTGGGTAATTATTTTCAGCCTCGCGATCGCAATCCTAGGGGCTGGGGTAATTTATTATATGTTCACCGTTCCTTCTAGCTCATTTGGTTTGATGGCACCTGAATAACGGTGGCGGTTTAATATGAATATTAAAGAGTTCGATCGCGTGCAATTATCGTTCAAACCGATGCAAGTAGATGATGAGAAACTACAGCAGGCAAATCTGTCGCGGGCGATCGATCGATCGGCAAATGAGCGCACCTTCTTAGCCTGGATGCGGGCCGCGATCGCCCTCATGGCTTTTGGCGTCGTCATCATCCGACTTCGCGTCGTGCAAATGCCCGTACATTACCGTCAGGCGATGGGGTGGAAGTTGGGTTTAATCTTCTCTCTAATAGGTTGGGTGACAGTCTTAATCTCAACTAAGCATTACTTCACCGTTCGCCACCAAATTGACCGCGATACCTACAATCCCCCAGACGCCATGGTTTTATTTTTCAGTTTTGCTGTGGGCTTATTGGGAATTGGAGTAATTTATTCGATTTTGGCAGCAGCCCTGGGCCCAAGTAGTTCTGTCATACCCGATTGATTGTCAACAGAAGTTAATTATGAACAACGATACAGTTGCCACGATCGCTTCCATTCTCATCTTAGGTGCTGCTGTCTGGGCAGCATTCGTAGTGCTGGAGACTGTCGCGAAAATAGTCCCTAAATTGCTCGGCGTGACAGTCGCGATCGGGCTTTTGCTCGTTTACCTGCAATATTACTGGGGCATCGATACTGCATATCTTTGGCAAACTGTCAAGCATTTGCCTGAAGCTTTCAATTTCTCGATCTCAGTCTAAACAGACACCAGCCAGCATTCTCAACAACCTCTCCCTCATCGATATTTTTGTACCCGAAAGAAAGTAGATTGAGCCGATCGACAACAAAATACGGTAAGTCGATTGACTTACTAGACATAAGTCAGCTTTGCTGCTAAACTACGGTAAGTCGATCGAGTTATGAGCTATTATCGTGGAAAACGCTAAAAAAGTCAGTCAAGAGTACCAGCTTGCAGGACAACTGACCCAACAGTTGCCACAAGCTAAGGGTTTTAAGGAAATCTGGTTTAAAAAAATCAGAGGCGGGTTACTTCTGGGAATTGGATATTTGCTATCACCGCTGTGTTGGTGGAACGACATATTTTTCAATCTGCCAATTGCCTACGCCTTTGGGTATATCTGTAGTGGGCTTTCCCCAGATTTACTGTTTCCTGGCACAATTGTCGGCTACTGGCTTTCCAATATTGCTGGAATTCTGTTGATGCAATTCGGGGCTGTAGATGTTTTTACAGACAAACCCAAGGAAAAAAACCTCAAAAAAGAGTTATTGACGGGTTTAGTTTCCTCAACCGCCTTCACCATTGTCGTTGTGGCATTGATTCATTTTAATGTTCTCGATACTCCAGATTTCTTTGCCGGCAAAGAGTCGGTTAACCTCAGCTCTGTTTTACCTATGACCATAGTCACTTCAAGGTAGAAGGCTGAACATAAACCATCAATTCATCGAGGGTTTTTAATCAGTTACACAGGTAAATATAATAAAATCAGGGAGCTTTTACACTACATTTTCTTGTAGCTTTGTTTAATTGCATTTACTGAGTTCAACCTAGAATATTGTAGCTAAACACGAAAAAAATTTAAGCGTTGAATAGCAAAAGTTCGGGTAACAAATATTGAAATGCGAGTAAGATTTTGCCTGTGTTGCTGTGTGGCAGGAGCCGCCCAAGTTATCTATTTGTTGGTTGGCAGCGGTTAAATACACAGTTTTTGGGCATAACAGTGAACTACTTATTACTATCCTTTCTCAGCTTTTTTGTTGGCATTATCGTTGGTTTGACCGGAGTTGGCGGAGCGTCGCTCATCACCCCAATGTTAATTTTTGTTTTCCAAGTTCCGGCATCAATTGCTATTAGTTCGGATGTCGTAGCTGCTACACTGATGAAAGTTGTTGGCGGCTTTAAACACTGGCAGCAAAAAACCCTAGACTTGCAAGTAGTTAAGTGGCTGGCTTTGGGCAGCGTGCCCGGTTCGCTGACTGGGGTGTGGATTTTACACTGCATCAAATCCAGCGGAATTCAGGACTTAGACAGCATATTGCTGCGCGTTCTCGGAGTAGCGATCGCCCTAATTGTCGCTTTATCGCTGATCCAATTAGCGGTCAAAACTTTTTTCCCTAATTTTAAATTGCCTTCGCCCCCTGAATGGGACTTAAATACTAATTATGGTCGTATTTGTACTGTGAGTGCGGCAGCAATTTTAGGCTGCATAGTTGGAATCACTAGCGTGTCTTCCGGTTCGATGTTTGCACTGTTGCTGATTGCTTTTTTCCGCCTGGATACTTCTAAATTGGTGGGGACAGATATTTCGCAGGCGGCAATTTTATTGATGTTTACATCTCTGGGACACCTCAGCCTCGGAACAGTAAACTGGGGTTTAGTTGTGCCAATTTGGTTGGGTTCGGTGCCGGGAGTTTTGGTAGGGGCTAAATTCTGCCAAATTATGCCTCAACGCCCGCTAAAGTTTGTGATTTACGGAATGTTGGCAATGGCGAGTTGGAAGTTGTATCAAGTCTGAAAGGTAGGGTAAGGTCAGGAGTATTGCTGTCAACAAATATGCGCTTTCGCTGCCGTCCGGCAGGGGTTTAAACCCCTGGCGGTCTTTCGGGTTAAGCTGATAGCAATGTCGCAGTAATGACGATCGCCCCTACTACGTATTAATAATTGCTGACTAATGCTTCGAGTTCGCTGACTGTCGGCAATTCTAAGTCTTTAAACAGCACTGTACTGAGGTAGCGTTCGCCATAAGAAGGCTGCACAAAAACTATCAATTTTCCTGCATTTTCGGGACGCTTGCCGACTTGAATAGCTGCAAACAAAGCCGCGCCTGCTGAGATTCCTGACAACAATCCTTCTTCTCTGGCTAGTCGGCGACTGTAGGCGATCGCATCTGCGTCGCTAACTGCAATCACCTCATCAATTAACTCGGGTTTCAACACTTCCGGAATAAATCCTGCACCAATCCCTTGAATTTTGTGAGCACCAGATTTACCTCCAGAAAGCACGGCGCTGGTGGCTGGTTCAACTGCGATCGCCTTAAAACTCGGTTTCCGCTGTTTAATTACCTCAGCAACTCCAGTCATCGTACCGCCGGTGCCAACTCCAGCCACTAAAAAATCTACTTTACCTTCTGTATCTTCCCAAATTTCCTCGGCCGTTGTTTCCCGGTGAATTTTTGGATTGGCGGGGTTGCGAAACTGTTGCAGCATGAAAGCATCGGGGGTTTCTTCTACAATTTCTTCCGCACGGGCGATCGCGCTTAACATCCCTTCATGTCCCGGAGTTAATTCCAACCGAGCTCCGTAAGCTTTCAGCATCGATCGGCGCTCTAAACTCATCGTATCCGGCATTGTTAAAATCAGACTGTAGCCTTTCGCCGCCGCGATCATTGCCAAAGCAATTCCAGTATTGCCTGAAGTCGGTTCAACTAAAATAGTTTTCCCCGGTTGAATTAGCCCCGCATCTTCTGCCGCCTGAATCATGCTCGCCGCAATCCGATCTTTCACCGAAGCAGCCGGATTCATCCCTTCCAATTTTGCTACTATATGAGCAACTACTCCTTCGGCTTGGGGAATTTTATTGAGCTGAACTAAAGGAGTTCTGCCAATTATTCCTGTAACATCCTTAGCAATTCTCATGGCTTAATTTCTCTCCCTTTAAATGTAGTACATGGGATGTGCTTGTTTGCGAACATCCCGCTGTTCGCACAAATCTTGTAATGTGTATTTGCCCAAAACAGCCCAAGATGCCTGTTGAGCTTCCTGCCAGATTTCTAGCACCGCAGTTTTTTCTATTGTTACAGATTCCGAAACTTTTTGAGTCGGGGCACTGCCGTCGCCTTCGAGTGTCGAAAACACCTCTAGCAAAGTAATCTGCCAAGGCTCTTTTGCCAGCAAATAACCGCCTTTAGCGCCCCGCAGACTTTGGACGATACTCGCACGCCGCAGCACGGCAAGAATTTGGTCTAGATAGCGTTCCGGTATCTCTTGAGAAGCAGTAAGTTCGTTTACTGTTAGGGGCGAATCAGTCGGGTGGTGACTCGCCAATTCCAAGAGCGCTAACAGGGCGTATTCTACTCTAGAAGATAGTTCCACATTCCCCACTGGCGATCGAGTTTAAATTGTACATTATATAATAGTACACAATTCCGGTAGGTGTACAGGTGTTAGTATATTTTTATTACAAAAACGGTTGGATAAATCCCGTGAGCAACGTCAATGTAAGTTTAAGCTGTCGGCACTGTCGGTATTACGAGCAACACGGGCACAGGGGCGGAAACTGCCTGATGCTTGGCGTGGTGGTCAAAGGTGGGTGGAAAGCTTGTCCGTTTTTAGTTCCCCCATTTGCACCGTCTTGGGAACACCCAGAAGCCGGTAGATCCCGAAAGTCTCAAATGTTGCAGGGAGCGACTATTTTACAGGCAATACCCCCGCCTTAAAGTAACTGCTAAGTAGGTAGGCGGATATATGCTGTGTCATCGTTAAGTTTATTCATACTCACCTACTTGGCGGCAGTCAACAGGTGCGAGATATCGCATCTGTTGGCAGTGAGAAGAAAGAAATCAGGAGAAACAGAAAAGCAAGGGCGACGATCGCACTTGCTTTTGAACCTATTGACGAGTCGATAATAAAATTTAATTAACGCACATTTAATACAAATTATTTGTTGTCTAGAGAACTGTGAATTTGCTAGAATATCGCATTGTCAGCGAAGATTGTTTTTGCACCGCATTCCTACCACCTACATCAGCAACCGTAAACCATTAACAGCTAATATCCTTTTATATTTCGTAGTGCCACACCTCAGAAGGTTGCAGAATAATCCGGTGGAATGGCAGACGATCGATCAAGCCTTGCTGCTCAAAATGACCGAGGGTTCGAGTGACAGTTACGCGACTTGTACCGATAATTTCTGCAATATCCTGATGCGTTAAAATCATATCGATCAGATGTCCTCGCTCTACCTCGGAACCAAACCTCTTAGCCAGCCAATTTAATAGTTGATAGAGCATAAAATCAACTCTTTTGTAACCTCGCATTACCATAAAATCTTCAGCCTGCTGAATGTGAGTGAGCAAAATATCTTTATTTAGCCAGCGCTCGCCACATAGTAAAATTGCCTCGACTTTAGTTAGGCATTCAATTTGAAAAGGCTCGCATTTTGATATCGGTTTGCCGATCGTATCACCAGGTCCCCACAATCCCAAGGTGATAATTGTACCATCTTCAAGCCACGTTACAGTTCGCACTACTCCACTTTCAATTCGCCACAGAGCATTGCTTCTGTTGGGCAAGTGCGAGCGGCGAGAAAATATATGTCGGCTCGTTTCATCAAAAGTTTTAGTGGAAAGAGAAGCAATAGTCATAGCCAGTTACTGAAAGAATAAAAGTTAGTTTTTCCAATGACAGCAGGATAGTGTGGTTGGCAAAAATCTATATAAATTAAAGCTTTACTAGATTCCGGCACCGTCTAAAAACTGTGTAATGAATAAATCCGAAGACAAGAATAATTTATGTTTTTCGACCTCTGCTTGCTCTGATTGAGTTGTTTTGAGCGGAGATAATTGAGATTTTAAAAAATCCACCTGCTCTTCTAAATCCTTAATTCTATCGAACAAAGCTCGAATCGCTTGAGCTTCCAAATCCGGTAAGCCTTGAGAATTTAGAGGATCTTCCACCTGCTTTTTTCGAGAGATAATGCGGCCGGGAATTCCCACAACAGTGCAATCGCTAGGGACATCCCGCAGCACTACCGAACCCGCACCAATCCGAACATTATTGCCAATTTGAATATTGCCTAAAACCTTAGCACCGGCTCCCACAACTACATTTTCTCCCAGCGTCGGATGCCGTTTTCCTATTTCTTTACCCGTGCCGCCAATTGTGGCTCCTTGATAAATGACAGCATAATCTCCAACGATCGCAGTTTCGCCAATTACCACCCCCATGCCGTGGTCGATAAACACGCCCCTACCAATTTTTGCTCCTGGGTGGATCTCAATACCTGTTAAAAAGCGGCTTAGTTGGGAAATCAAGCGCGGTACAAACGGCAGGCCAGCGAAATAAAGCCAGTGTGCTATCCGGTGCAAAAAAAGTGCTTGCAATCCGGGATAGCAAAATAATACTTCCAGCCAGTTGCGCGCCGCAGGGTCGCGTTCGTAAATAATTTGCAAGTCACTGAACATATTTACTCTCGCCGTGTTTGGGTTATACAGTATCGGCAGTGCCAACGGTTTAAGCTGCATCAAGCAGTATTGATTGTGGCATTATTACATATAATACTATAATCCGACCGAATTACAGTAGTTAATGAGAAAAAAATTTTCCTTCCCCAGCCCTTTCTAAGCTGCCTCGGATATTTTCCGCGAAACAAACGGTACAGCTTGTCTGACTTCTTGCCGCAGCGGAATCTCGATCGAGAATTCCGTCCCCAATCCCGGTGTCGAATCGCAGCGCAGCGCACCCTTGTGCTTTTCTACGACAATTTTATAGCTGATGGACAGTCCCAATCCTGTCCCTTTTCCTACTGGTTTAGTCGTAAAGAAGGGGTCGAACAGCCGTTTTTTGACATTTTCTGCCATACCGGGGCCGTTATCAGATATCCGCACAATTATTTTGTCAGGGAGTGAATATTCTGTGGTTATGGCGATCGCGATCGGATTGGCTTTCGCTGCTTTGGGCCCGCGCTCGAAGTTGTAACTCTCAAGGGCGTCGATCGCATTAGCCAGAATATTCATAAACACCTGATTTAATTGTCCGGCATAGCACTCTACCAAAGGTAAATTGCCGTAGTTTTTAACAATCTCGATCGGCGGGCGATCGCCTGTAGCTTTCAGGCGACTTTGCAGAATTAGCAGAGTGCTGTCAATACCTTCATGAATGTTGACAGGTTTCATTTCGCTTTCATCTAAGCGAGAGAAATTCCGCAAAGATTGGACGATTTGAACAATGCGATCTGCTCCGATTTTCATCGAAGACAGCAGTTGCGGCAAATCTTTGCTGAGAAAGTCAAAGTCAACCTTTTCTAAATACTCGTAAATTTCCGATGGAGGGTGTAAATATTGTTTTTGGTATAGTTTTACCAACTCTAACAAATCGCTAGTATATGCGCTGGCGTGGTGGATATTGCCGTAAATAAAACTAATAGGATTGTTCACTTCGTGGGCGACACCAGCGACTAATAAGCCCAAACTAGACATTTTTTCCTGCTGAATCAGTTGACTTTGAGTTTGCTGCAACTCTTGCAAAGTTTGTTCTAGCCTTTGAGATTTAGCCGTGCGTTCTGCTGCTATTTTTTCAATTAAAGCGGTATAATTCCACAAGCTCATTAGATAAAGTGTCGCCGCCAAAGTTAAAATTGTCCCAAAAATTAAAACCGTCAAAGAACGCCAAAATCTTAGAGGATTAATGTACTCTGGCGTTAACCGCAGTTGCAGCAACCACCTGCGATTTTCAATATTGAGAATGCGGGTGCAACTGCTGCCATCCGGGCAGTAAGCTCTTTCCCCAATTTGGAGTTGATTTTTAATATTTTCGTCGGTGACGATCCTTTTAGTCTTTGCTTCGTAAAAAGCGAGAAATCTTTCCGCTTCAGGAGCCATAGCATCTTGAAGATACACATTAACAAAGTTGAGTTGAGTTTCCTGCAAAGCCGACTTCACAATAGCATCAACGAGCAAAATACCGAAAGCAAAACCTTTCAAATTTTCTGGGTTTCTAGAAAGTAATTTTGGCGACAATTCTGCGGTATTGTTAGAAGAAATTTGACTAAAAATTGGTAGAAATACGAATACGCTTGGTTGATTTTGTGAAGACCATTTTTGACGGTCAGTCGCGATAATTTCTTGTCTTTTGGCGGCTTTTTCTAATGCTGGTCGATTGGCAGTCAAATCTAAACCTAAATCTATTTCATCAGTCAGGAATTGCGGAGAGTCAGAAACACGGGGCAGCCAAGCGATCGCCTTAAGGCTCGGATGGCGGTACAGGGCAGGACCAACAAATGTATTAATTTCGGGTTTTTTAACGCCGTCAAATACGCTGTAAAATGCTCCCACCGCCCGAATTATTTCTAAATTGCCGCTAACATCTCTCTGAATGTCTGTAGCTATTTTGTCCAGCCGGTCTTGCAGTTCGGCTTGCATGGATTTATATTCCCAATTGTACGCAACTGAAGAGGCGATCGCAGAAAGTCCCAATCCTGCAAAAAGTGTTAATCCTGCCTGGATGTAACGGCGATAAGTAAGTAAAGTGCTAGTTGCTAAATTGAACAATTTGTTAGCATTCATATTCTTCGCTGACCTTTTTTTATGGTTCCCACTCAAAATTTCAGGAGGAAGCTTTTTCCCCTTCCCAGGCAGAGCCTGGGAATGAATTTCAGGAGGCTCTGCCTCCGATTTAGAGCCACGAGACAGCATTACCAGGCACGTGCCTGGTAACGATGTGAGAGCAGTGTTTTGTAAAAGCTCCCCGATAGTATTTTGAGTAAGATGCAGCCGCTGATTTAAATTGAATAAGCAGGAAAAGTCATCGCGTGTTTGGGCTTGACGTAAACCTGCTGATCTCGCGTTAAATTTAGAGAATCGAAGCGCTCGCGACTCACGTAAGCTGTTACTACCTGCTCGGATTCTAACACTAACTCGGTTTGTATTTCCCGCCCTAAATGAATGATGCGGCTGACTTTTGCTAATGAAAAACCAGACTCCGGCTTAGTTTTAATTTCCACGTCGTGGGGGCGCAAAAACACTACGTCCGAATGAGCTGCTCCATTATGGCGAGCCGTTGTGCCGTTGCTGGCGAACAAACCTGCAGCATTCGAGAGCACATTGACCGGCCCAATAAAACTCATCACAAAAGCTGATGCCGGTTTGTCGTAAATTTCAGCAGGAGTGCCAACTTGTTCGACTCTACCTTTGTTCATCACCACAATTTCATCGGCTACTTCCATAGCTTCTTCTTGGTCGTGAGTCACAAAAACTGTAGTGATGTTAACTTCTTTGTGAAGGTTGTGCAGCCACGATCGCAATTCTTTGCGGACTTTAGCATCTAATGCTCCAAAAGGTTCGTCTAGCAGCAGCACTTTTGGTTGAACTGCTAGAGCTCTGGCCAAAGCAACCCGCTGCCGCTGGCCGCCGGAAAGTTGCGAAGGATAGCGATCGCCCAAACCTGTCAACTGCACTAAATCCAAAAGTTCCTCAACCCGCCTGCTAATAGAACCTTTAGGAACTTTGCGAATTTCCATCGCAAAAGCAATATTTTTCCGAATACTCATGTGTTTGAATAAAGCGTAGTGCTGAAACACAAAACCGATATGGCGTTCCTGCACCGACTGATGAGTAGCATCTTCACCGATCAGGTAAATCTGACCGCTGTCCGGCGGTTCTAGCCCCGCGATCATCCTCAGCAGAGTCGATTTCCCGGAACCGGAAGGCCCCAACAGCGCGACTAAAGAACCCCTTTTAATTTCCAAATTCACGTTGTCAATTGCGTGGAAGGAGCCGAAGTGTTTCGATACGTTCTGAACTGTAATGCTCATAAGTTTATTTACCTATTTTAGGAGTTAAAACACTAAACTCCGCTTATCTGACAGATTTACAGTAGTATATCCTGAAAATATTATTTTGCAAGGTCTGTAACTTTTTGTATAGGATCTCGATGCTCTCCAGATGGGGACTGCGTTTCAAAGTTGAGGCCGGCGGACCGTCCGAGTTAAGCCGTCAGCGTTTCGAGATGTGGCTGTAGCGGTAAATGCGATCGTCCCAGAGTAAGCAATGCTGAAATTACGCAGAAACCGGGCTTGATGGACGAAAATACTGCATCAAAACCTTTAAAACTTTTAATTCCCCTAAAAAACCCCGTTTCTTGGCTGTCGATCTATATTTTACGGCTGCCGACAATTCCCCGACTCCCGGCGATATTGAAGATTTCAGGTAGGAATTGCTCAATCTCAGGTGCGATCGCCCACAATTTATATGACAATAGTTAGTTCATAAGCATACAGGCTTCAGCTTTGACAAACTACCAGAATAGTAAATTCTAACCAGAACACCACTATGGGAAAACCAACAGGCTTTATCGAATTCTTGCGCGAATTGCCCTCTGAACTCTCACCTGTCGAGAGAGTCCACAACTGGGACGAATTTCACCTGCCAATGGAGGAGGACAAACTCCGCACCCAAGGCGCGCGCTGCATGGATTGCGGCATTCCGTTTTGCCACACGGGCACAATTATCAGCGGCATGGCAAGCGGCTGCCCGATTAACAACCTCATCCCCGAATGGAACGACCTCGTATATCGCGGACTCTGGAAAGAAGCCCTAGACAGACTCCACAAAACCAACAACTTCCCTGAATTCACCGGCCGCGTCTGTCCCGCACCCTGCGAAGGCGCTTGCGTGCTCGGCATCAACAACCCGCCAGTCACGATTAAAAACATCGAAGCCTCGATTATCGACAAAGGCTGGGATGAAGGCTGGATTACTGCCGAACCGCCAGCCAAACGCACCGGCAAAAAAATCGCCGTCATCGGTTCCGGGCCCGCCGGTTTGTCCGCAGCCGCGCAACTAAACAAAGCCGGTCATTGGGTAACAGTATACGAAAGAGCCGATCGACCGGGCGGCCTGCTAATGTATGGCATCCCCAACATGAAGCTAGACAAAGAACAAGTCGTGATGCGCCGCCTGAAAGTCCTCGAAGACGAAGGCGTGACATTCGTCTGCAACACCGAAGTCGGCAAAGACTTACCAGCAGAACAACTGCTAAAAGAATACGACTCCGTTGTGCTCTGTACCGGCGCCACCAAACCCCGCGACTTGAGCATCCCCGGCCGGGAATTAAAAGGCATCCACTTCGCAATGGACTTCCTGACTGCGAACACCAAAGCAGTTTTAGACAAGAGCACCAACGATAACTTCATCTCCGCCGAAGGCAAAGATATCGCGATCATCGGCGGCGGCGACACCGGCACCGACTGCGTGGGCACCTCCATCCGCCACGGCTGCAAAAGCCTGGTACAGCTAGAAATCCTGCCGAAACCGCCCTCGGAACGGGCGGCCAACAATCCCTGGCCCGAATGGCCAAAAGTCTACCGCCTCGACTACGGCCAAGAAGAAGCCGCAGCCAAATTCGGCGACGACCCGCGCGGCTATCTCACCACGGCGACCAAGTTCGAGGGCGACGAAAACGGCAATGTCAAAGCCGTTCACACCGTTGAGGTGGAGTGGACGAAAAACGAGAAAGGCCAGTTTATTCCGAACCACATCCCGGGAACGGAAAAAGTGTTGCCGGCGCAGCTTGTCTTGCTAGCGATGGGCTTCCTCGGCCCGGAACAGCCCTTGCTGGATGACTTGGGATTGGAACGCGACGCCCGCAGCAACGTGAAAGCCGAGCACGAAAAATATACAACCAGCATTCCGGGAGTTTTCGCGGCTGGTGACTGTCGCCGGGGACAAAGTTTGGTGGTTTGGGCGATTAACGAAGGGCGCGGCGTGGCCCGAGAGTGCGACCTTTATCTGATGGGGAGCACTGATTTGCCGTAAGACTCCCAACCAATAACCGAGATTAACCTGATGTTCGAGCTCATTCAAAAAATGTAGAGGCCGATTTACCTTTGGGCGGGGGCGGGTTTATTATATTGTTGGTTTCAGGCATAGATAGTTGGTGAAACTCGCCCCGACGATGGTCTGTAGATACTGTCTTGACCTGTCAAGGGGTAGCAGTCAAATAATTAGGATCGAAAGGCTTTTGGGACTTTAAAATCCC